>JACPAV010000006.1 GCA_016180645.1 Nitrospirota bacterium
CAGGGCAACCAGTCGGCGTCCGCCACCACCCGGCTCTCCAGCACTTCCTCCAGAGTGACGCGGGATTGGAAGTGGGCGAAGGGGTTGAGCGCCCCGTGGGCGTGGTTCTTCACGGAGATCAACGCCAACTGCTCCTTCGTCGTACCGTACTTCGCCATATGCTGTTGCGCAATCATCGCAAAGACGGACGGCATCACGCGGCCCATCGCCCCCTCCAGGTCATCCTCTCTCGGAGGGATGACTCCCTTTATCCGGTCGGACAACTTCTCCATCCCCACGGCCAGAACGACATCCGCCATCCCGTGAGCGATGGCCAGCATCGCATAGCGGAGGGCCGAGGAGCCACTCGCGCAAGCATTGTCGACATTGAGGATTTCAACGCCGGTCAGGCCGAGCTCCGAGAGCACCCTTTGGCCCGCACAGGTTCCCTGCCGGGTGTGCCCCACATAGGCCATCTGAATGCTGTTTGGCGGCAGGCCACTGTCCTTGATCGCATCCACGATGGAAGAACGCGCGAGATCATCGATCCGTCGCTCCGGAAACTTGCCGAAGGCGGTCATGCCCACTCCGGCCACGTAGGTCTTCCTCATGACGGTTCCCCATGAGGTCTGAACTTGTAGCACCAGACTTCCTGACCATTTTCTTCCATGCGCAATTGTCCAAACGTCAGCGCCATCGGCATGCCGATGCGTAGGGGCGGGGCATGCCCCGCCCCTACATCTACATCCAGTATCGAGAACACCCGCACACCCTCTGGCAGGTCGACGTACCCGATGACGTACGGCGCTTTCAGATGAGGCAGCGACATCCGGCAAACGGTAAACGTGTACAACGTACCCTTCTTTGAAAGCGGGACACGGCCGAGTTTCTGCCCAAAGCAAGCGGGGCACCACTCGCGACCGGGGAAGCACGTCTTCCGGCAGTCCTCGCAACGCATTCCGATCAGGCGTCCGGATTCCGAGTCATTCCCCGGAAGCTCGAAAAGATCCGGAAAAAAGGGCCTCGGAGGAAGTTGATTCATCTCTGATCGTAGCTTCGCTCGAAGTAGTCCTTTTTCGAAGCCGTTCTCGAAAGAGATTGGGCAGGCACCCACTGGATTTCAGGGGTCACTTTTAGCTGCGAGTGGAAGGCGTCCTTCAGACGATCCGCAAGTCCTGCCAGATACTCAGGCTCGATGACGTCCCGTGCGGTGGTGCCGCAAAACCCCTCCCCCGTGTCCGCATATTCCACCTTGAGCCGAAGCGGCGGATTGACGCGGGGCGGAGGTTGATCGAGGACAATCCGGAATTCACCGGTCAGTTCGGGTTGGAACGATCCGATGACATTTTTCACCGCCGCCGGATAGACGATCACACCTTTCACTTTCAACATGTCGTCCGTGCGCCCGATGATCCGAGACCGGATGCCCGTCAGGCCACAGGGGCACGGCTCCGTGAAGATCTGCTGGAGATCGCCGGCGGTGTACCGGATGAATGGCGCCGCACCCTTCCATAGTTGAGTCGTAACCAATTCCCCAATCGCGCCGTTGGTCATTTCGATGGGCTGCTTCGATTCCGGGTCCACCAGTTCATAGTAGTAGAAGTCGTCCATGAGTCGGTGCATTCCCTGATACTCCGGCGCATCGCAGGACATGTTGGGCCCTTGCAGATCGAACACCCGCGCTCCGAATTCGCGTTCGAGCTTCTCCTTGACGCTTGGAATCCCCACGCCAGTTTCCCCTCCCAGGAGCAGAGTCTGAATGCCCAGCGTTCGGGCAGAACTTCCCATGATCTCTGGAGCCTTCTCGATAAGATGCTCAGCCAATGAGGGAGTCGCCAACAGGGCCTGAGGCCGGGTGAGCAAGGTGAACTTCAGGATCTTCGACGCCCCGCTCTCGGCGCCCACCGGGACAACACCCATCCCGAATCGCTGGGCCGCGACGACGTTTGGGACACCGCCGACAAACATGCCCAGGCCGAATCCTATGAGCACGCGCATGCCCGGCCTCAGCCCGGCTCTCCAGAATGCCCTCGCACGGCCCTCGCACCATACGGCCAAGTCTTTCTCCGCGAAAAGGTAGAATGTCGGTTCACCCGTCGTGCCGGAGGTGGCGCAGAAAAGCCGAATCTCTTCCGGCCGCGCGCATAGCGTTGTGCCGAAGCCGTGGCCCGGCCGTGATTGAGACTCCTCTTGGGCGAGCCGTTGATCTTCTTTCGTGAACAAGGGGACCCGGCTACGAAAATCCTCGAATGAATTGATCTTGGCCGGCTTCCTCCGAAGTCCAGCCAGGCGCGAGCGATGAAATTCCGAGGATCGTTCGACGTAGTTGAGAACAGCCTTCAAGCGCTTGAGTCGGGTGGGTTCAAGATGAGGAGTTCCCAGGTGCGATTCGACCTCCATGTTCCAGTACGGTCTCTTGATTCGCGGAACCCGGGCGCGTTGGTGTCCGGGCCTGCCTTTGGTCCTCGAACCCATCGAATCCACCCTAGCGGGTTTGACGATGGAGTTCAATTGGCTTGACGTGAGGTCATCCAATGGAGAGGATATCGATCGCGCCGATGATCGATTTCACACCCCCTCCAGGCGTGGAAGAGGCTCTGGAGAAAATCCGGTGGTTGGGTCGGGAACGACTTCGACCGCTCGGCATGGAATGCGACGTGAAACATGAGCCCCTACCGCCGGACCATCCCTTCTTCAAGGAGTTCCTCGCTTTGAATCTGCCGCTCGGGATCAGACCTGGCGTGAAACTGCCGGGAGAAGAAACGGGCGAAAAAATGCTGGGTCGGTTCCGCGTTCTGGTCGGTGAGGAAATTGGGTATTGGGACCAGGGAGTAGCCCTATCCCTCCCCGGACCCGGCTTGGCCAGTCCTCCCGTCATGTTGATGGGAACCCCGGACCAGAAGGCGGCCTTCTACAGGACCTATGTAGATAAGAGCATGCCCCACTGGGGTGCTTTCGCCCTCACCGAGCCCGGCGCAGGATCGGATGTCGCGCAGATCAGGAGTACCGCGCGGAAGGACGGCCGGCACTACGTTCTGAACGGCGAAAAGATGTTCATCACAAACGGGGCGCGTGCCGACTGGGTGATTTGGTTTGCCACCGTCGATCCCAATCAGGGTAGGGCGGGGCATCGGGCGTTTCTCATCCGGAAAGGTACGCCCGGATTTCGTGTAGCCCGAATCGACAAAAAGATGGGGTTGCGCGGTTCGGAAACAGCGGGACTGATCTGTGAAGATTGTCGCGTCAGCGAAGACGATCTGCTGGGCGGTGAAAAACACTATGAGCGGAAAGAAGGATTCAAGGGCGCCATGGGAACCTTCGACATGACGCGCCCCACCGTCGCCGTTATGGCGGTGGGAATCGCGCGCGCCGCCTTCGACCACGCCCGATCGTTTGTCCGCGAAGTGCTCGTCCTTTCCCGCCCGGTACCTCGTTCTCACCGAGTATTGGAACGTCTCAGCATGATGCGGCAGAAGATTGAGACCGCCCGGCTGCTGTGTTGGAGGGCGGCGTGGCTTCTGGACAAAGGGAAACCCAACAGCATCGAGGCCTCAATGGCCAAGGCATACGCGCCGGTCGCCGCACTCGAAGTCATCCGATCTTCGATGGAAGTCATGGCTGAGGCGGGCGTGCGACAGGATCGGTTTGTGGAGAAACTATTTCGGGATATCAAGGTCTTCGACATTTTCGAGGGCACGGGCCAAGTTCAGAGGTTGGTTATTGCCAAGAAGCTGGCGGGTTATCCGGGTTCGTCGGGGTAGCCGTTTGTCGATCTCGCCCGGAGCCCGGCGACTCGATCCGTCAGCCCTCAACATCCGGACCGTACCGGGCTCCTCTGGCGAGTCTCTACCGGTTCATGACGCAATCTCCATACCAGCCAACGCAAGGCGTCCGGGCCACGATCAATTGCAGCACACCTGTTGAGCCCACTCGAATTCCCAAATCCGTGTGACCTGGCTCACTTCGACAAGGCGCAAAAATGCAACGGTGGAGGCTTGATCTTTTTTCAAGAGGTGGGGACAGCCATCACCACCGGCAACACCATGCGAAGGTTTCGCTGTTCAATCCGCCCCGCTTTGACTAGAATAGCGCATTCAATGGTAGCGCGAACGGCCCTCCCGCTCCTTTGGCTGCTTCTCCCGAAACTCGCCTTTGGCGATCAGTTCGGCTGGAAGCTCACGGTTTCCATCGAGCCCGCGGAAATCAGCTTCCTCGGATCGCTCCCTGTCGAGACCCTTTGGGCCGAGGGGAAGTCTCTCGAACTGACCCCCGCTCGAGACAATCCCCTCGCAGAGCCGAATCAGCTTGTAATTTCCGGCCAGCGGGTGGACCTGAATTCGTTCCAAGGACGGCAATTCTATGTGCGGTACACGATCCCGTCCGGAGCGCGCGAAATACGGTTTGTGCTCGTCGATGCGAACAAGAGGGAACGCGAGGGCATGATCGCCCTCCCCGAGGTTTCCGCAACGGCGCTTGACAGCGCCCCTGCTATCTTGGCGGGAGATGTCCGCGCTGATCCCCCAGCAGCTCTGGGCGTCTCTCTGACGCTGCCACCCGGCTACCAGCTGGTGGATCGCTTCTCCAAAACGATCCCGGGAGATCGGCCCACGATCCAGGTTGTCGCCCGCAAGGCCCACGGGGAGTATCCGATCTTCCTCAAGACACCCGAGGGGCTGACCTTGATCTACCGGCTCATTGCCGATCTCAAGTTGCCGGAAGGATGGGACTGGCCCGAGCGAGGCGCCTTGGATTCAGGGTCTCCCGGTAATTCGCCCGGGACGTTGGAAGCCGGTGCGGCACCGAGAATTCGCCGCCCAAAGAGAGTCGTTTGGACCGGACTCATGGTCGGAGTCGCTACCGCGACGGCGGCCGCCGTTACCTACTACAATGCTCGGGTGCAGCAGAGAGTCGCCGAAAGAACGGATAATCCGGACCGCGAGAGGGAATTGCGCAATCGGATCAAGATCGAAAACGCGGCGGCTCTAGGTCTGGCGGCCCTGTCAGGCGCTTCCTTCGGGATCTCCGCCACCGTGGCCCTCGCCTGGTAGGCTCTACTATCGGTATTATCGGTGACAGTATACTTTATTACCGTCAATAAAGTATACTGTCACCGATAATACCTACTGCGGAGAAGGAGGGATGAAATCGCAGCGTCTGCCGCCGGGCTTGAACTCGGACTCCAAGCAGCGGTCGTCGCGAATTTCACGCCCTTCCGATTGAAAGAACCGCCCGATCTGATTGACCATGAACGTATCCATGTCGAATGCCTTTTGGGGCGAGGAGATGAAGAAGCCGTGCTGGTCGGTACCGAAGCCGCACTTGGACTGGAAGTCATCCTCCTCCAGATGGTCATTGGGACACGTCAGCGGAAGTCTTAGCCCGGACACACCGGGGACACCATAGACGCCTGTCTCCAAGGTCTTGCGGAGAGGCGGGTCCAGGCGGGGAGGGCAGGTTCCCTTCTGGCAAAGCCCGTCCGTCCCATCAGACAAGTTGTCAGGATCAAAAAGCAGTCCAAACGGATTGAACCGGTTCAGGGATTCGAGATTCTCGAACACGCGATTGTCGATCAGAACATCGTTGTCGGATTTCCCATAGCGGGAATCCACTTTCCGATATTCCAGGATCCCCGCCGATCGCGCGATCATCAGGGCGGTATTCAGCGGCACGTTCATGTCGCCAATGGTGCCGATCACGAGCACGTTGCTTCCCTTCCAGTCCGGCGGCGCCGGCTCCTGCCGGATCGGATCGAGAAAATAGTGGGTCGCGTAGTTGGCGGGATCGGCCGGATCGACAATCATCTGGGCGATCTCCATAAATCGCCTTGTGTCCGGATTGTTCCGCCTGTAGCCGTATCCACTCGCCAGGGACACGAGCGGAGAATCCTTGGGATAGTTCACCTTCGAACTTCCATCCGAACTGTAGCTCTGGAAACTTGCGTCCACCCCAAACGTGTTGATTTCGTGCCGAATGGCACAGGCGCCGGCCAGGACCTCATCCTCCAAGGAAGCTGGACACGTGGCCCCATCGTAGATCGTGACGTTCAGCCGATCTCCCTTGTCCGAAGTAATGTGTGCCCTCATGAAATTGGCTTGGTGTACGCGAACCACGTCGCGCCTCCCATTGACCGTGTTCTCGACAGACACCCAATCGCCCGCGTTGAGCGCTCCCGTGCGGGCAAAGGTGATCTTCACGTCCCGATTCACATCATGGATGAGAAATTTCAAATCCACCTGGTTGTCCTTGGATGGCTGAGCGATGACCATTGGACCGAAGAGGGGCAGAAACACCGCTTCGACGACGCCTCCCTGAATCGTTCGGGCGCCGATGTCGATGAGCCCGCCTCCCCCGGACACCGGTGCGGCGGCGCGCACATAAGGCTCTATTCCGGCCAGGACGGAAGACAAAATCCCCCCCAGCGACTGCCCCCAGGCATAGAAGGGGTTGTCCGGACCGCCGATGTCCGGTGTCCCGTCATGGTTGAAATCACCGGCGATGTCATCGGCTTGGCCGTTATCGTTGATGTCAAACGGCCACAGCTTCTTGCCGTCATACGTCCTCAGAATCCGGATGAGCTGCATGTAATCCACAACACTTTGTCGCACGACATCCCGAGTGTGGAACGTATCGGCGGAGAAGAAATCGCCTCCGGAGTCCCCCACCCCGTCCCCATTCAGGTCGCGCGTCCTTCCCGTGCGCGCCTTCAGTAGCGGGCTGAGACCATAGGGCGATAGGGCCAGGGGCGCCACGTCGAGAATCTCCTTGGAGAGCGGGATGCCATGCCCCACCGCTTCCATGCCCACGGTGGCGAATCCGAACTTCGCCATGTGTTCGGCGAAGCCGAGAAACTCCACCCGATTCCCTGTATAGCCGTGACCATAGAAGACCACCGGGAATGGAGGGCCGTAACCGGCTTTTGGATTCGCTTTCGGCACGGCCAGCCAGAATACGCCGACGTCCTTCCCCAACCCCTTGACCTTTCCCGAGGCCAGATCGATATCGAAAACCCCGAGATCATCCCTGTCGCATTTCCTCTCCTCCTCGATCCATCGATTGCAGATGAAATAGGGCGTCTCGAATTCGCCCTGAACGATGTAGTCCACGTAATCCCGATAGGCGCCTGTGATGGCCTTCTGTTGGTTTTCTTCCGTCTGCAGGCCCAGCAGGCTGATCACCTGCTCCAAGAGCTTGACGATATCCACCGCCTTGAGCGTATAGGGATTTCCACCTGCCGCACCCTTGACGATCTCCGCATCGCATGTCCTCGAGAAAATGTCCTGCTTGTTCTCCTCCTTCCATTTCTCCGTGCAGTAGAGGGGCGGAACGTTGAGAAGTTCGGGCGGAGTAAAATCCGAGAGAAGCTTGAGCGGTCCGGAGCCGTAGAGACCTTTGCGGATGGCCACCAGGTCGCGCGTGATGCTCTGGGTCGTGAAGGACCATGCAAAGGCCACCTGGTCGATCGACCGGCCCCATCGCGACAGGATCGACGGAAGTTTCTTCAATTCCCGGGTTTGCTGGGTGTGATTGATGTATTCGAACGGCGATTCCACGTACTGGCCGTTTTCGCCGATGAGGTCCGTGGTGAGCACCACTGCATAGTTGGTTTCTTCTCGAAGGGGCGCCACCGTTTTGAGGATCAGGGTGTTGTCCGAGAGGTCATAGAAAGTGACCAGATCGTCGTAACAGTTGCCCGTCCCATTTTTCTTGAAGTTCGGGACGCCGAGTCGACCGTCGTCGTTTGTATCTTCGCCGGGATCGAGCAGGCCGTTGCCATTCAGATCTTCATTGACCGTCTCGAAGAGGATCGTGCAGGAACCCGCGCGGGGATCGTTATCGAAGTACGAAGTTTCCTCCAGTCCAACGGGGAAGTTTCCCCGCCCCATGTCGATCTCCACCGGCTCCTCTTCGGGGCGATCCAGATTGAACACGTAGACCGCGTCATCCGCCAAATCGTGGTTCTTTTGATGCCGGTCGATCAAGGTCTGGAGATCGAGCGGCGAGTCAAACGAGACGGTGATGGCGCTGATCGTGCTGAAACCGGAAAGACGATCCACTTTGGCCCGAATATCGCGCTCCAGGAGCGTCGGACCCACCAGGCTCGCGTTGACGCGCCGGCCCGTTGGCGAACTGGGATCGATTCGCGTGGCGACGTTATTGGGAAACGGGATTTTGGGAAACGGTTTCGCGGTCAGTTCGAACACAATCCGGGGTCCATCCGTCAATCGGCGCGGGGCCAAGCCTACATTGGGTTCATTGCCTGAACAGGATAAGACTGCCATACCCAGCAGGGTGCCGACCGCGAACGAGCCACGAATCGGATGATTCACGTTTCCTCCTTTTTCAATTTCAGGATTTCATCCACCAAGGCCCTGGGGAAGAGCCCCTTCCGAACGAGGTCGTCGGCTACGGGGCGCGTTTTCGCCTTGAATTCCTCCAGCGCTTCGACGGAAGGCACCACGATCTCCATTCCGCGCTTTTTCATTCCCGCCAGGGCGTGTTCATTGTCCTGTCTCATGGTTTGGATCGTTTGAGGTTCGTATTTTTCGAAGACCGTTTCAAGCAGTTTCCGAAGCTCCGGGCCGAGGGACTGCAATCGTTCTCTCCGGAGGAGGATAACCGCGGGTGCATATCGGTAGTCCAGCTTGAGAACGAACCTGAGGTACTGATGCCACCCGAGGGCGAGGCACGTGAGCGGTGTAGTGGTGATGACGTTGATCCGACCCGAGGCCAAACCCTCTCCGACCGCGGGCACGGGCAGCGGCACCGGTTCAATTTCCAGCGATCGATAGGACTCCGCGTGAACGGCATTGCCCTCCCACACCCACACCTTCTGGCGAGCCAGATCGGACAGGGTGGAAATCCGTTCCCGCGAATACATCTGGATGAACCCGGCTTGGTCGGTGAGGCTCAGAAGTGAAAATCCTTCCCGCTCGAATTGAGCACCGAATTTCTTTTTCAGGGCCGGCCTCATCCGATCGACTTCGCGCAGCGAATCGAACAAAAAGGGAATTTCCAGAACGGCCATCTCGGCAACGATCTCCTGGATCCCAAGAGTGGTCATGAGGGCTCCATCCAATTCACCGGATTTCATTTTGCGCACCATCTCCGGCTCATCGCCCAGGACGCCGCCGAAAAACGATTTTGCTTTGATGCGTCCTTGAGAGAGTGACGTGATCTCGTCGAAAATCTGTTTGAACGTCCGGTCCCACGTGGAGCCCCGTGGCGCCAGGCTTCCGAAACGGAGCACTACCGATGGTGGGGTTTCGGACGCTGCCTGGAGCGGAAACAGAAAGAAGAAACCAAGAATGACAGTTGAGAGAAACCCACCGTATTCGCGCCCGTGCGACACGCCGTGTAGACTACAGACATCGTGCGACTTTGCAATGCGGCAAGAGCGTGGGCGGCCACGGCATTTGTCGTTGGCTCTCTTGGCGCCCGCGCGGCCCAGGCGCACCAGCCCGGGGTCTCGCTCGGCGAGGTACGGGTCGACCTCGGCGCCTTGGAGTGGACCGTGTGGATCTCCTACGAGGACTGGACTCGGGCCTTCTTCCTCCAGGGGAACATGCCGGTGATCCGGTCGGAGAGCGAGCTTCTCGCGGCGCGGCCGGAGATCGAAAGGGCGCTGATCGAATTGCTCTCCGTTGAGCACGCCGGCCACGCATGCGAGGGAGTAGCGGAGGACACACGCGAGGCCATCCGGCAAGACCATCCATTCGCCCAAACCCGCCTCCGTTTCACCTGCGGACAGGAGTGGGAGTCGCTGACCCTTCACGCTCCGCTCGCCCGATACTTCCTCCCTCAGCACCGCATGTTCGTTACCCTTCACGGGGTGAAGGGGACCTCCACGCTCCTTTTCGGACCCGGACAGGAAGACATTACCGTGCGGGACTTTGCCGCAAAGATCGCCATTTGGCCGCAGGTGCCGAAATTCATCCGCCTTGGGATCGAACATATCTTCACGGGCTACGATCACGTCCTCTTTCTCATCGGGCTGATCCTCGGCGCCGGAAGGCTTCGCTCGCTGATCACCATCGTGACATCGTTCACCGTAGCGCATACGGCCACGTTGGCCGCGGCGACGCTCGGTTATGTTTCGCTCCCACCGCGATTCGTGGAACCCCTTATCGCACTTTCGATTGTCTACATCGCGGTCGAAAATCTCTGGAGGGAGCCGCGGAAGCGCTTGCCCCACGATGCGGCCATCCGTGGCCGCGAACAGCGGTCGCAAGCGCCTCCCCCATCCTGGGGGAAGCGGTGGATGGTCACCTTCGGATTCGGATTGATCCATGGTCTTGGCTTTTCGAGCATCCTGCTCAGCATGAATATCCCGCGCTCCCTGATCGGCGCCGGACTCCTCAGTTTCAATTTAGGCGTGGAAATCGGCCAAGTCGCCATTGTTGCCGTCGTTTACCCGCTCCTCCACACGATCGCCCGGTTCTCCTGGCAGCCGAAGCTTCTCCGCGTTGCATCGGCCGGCATTCTCGTTGCGGGCTCCATCTGGCTCATGGAGCGAACCGCTTTCGCTCACCCCGAGGCAACCTCCTATGCCCGCATCGAAATCACGGACAAGACCGTGCGGATCGAATCATGGATCGGGTCGTGGGAGTGGCAACCGTACCTGCCGCGAGAGATGGACCCCACGAATCGTCGTTTGAGCGAGAGGGAACTGGTTGCCGGCCGCAGCGACGTGGATCGCCTGTTCTCAGAAACCATTTTTGTAAAATCAGCCGGTCAGTACTGCCCCCCGAAAGTGGAGGCCCTCAAGCAGCTCGATATGGGCGGGCACAACTACCTGGCCTGCACGCTTGTGTACACTTGCAGGCGGCCGCTCGCTGATGTCAGGTTGGACGTCCGACTGCCTCGCAAGTTCGGAGGGGGCCATCAAATGATCGCCTCAATCGCCAAGGGCAAGGCGAAGGAGCGAGTCGTGTTCACTTCGTCCAAAGAGGTTTGGACTCTTAGCCCCGAGTGACTACAATGTAGCCATGAAAGAGTCGCCCGGATTCACGAAGAAGGGGTACACCTTGGGAGAATTTGTCGGCGCCTTCTCCGCGCTCAGGCCGGCCGCGGGATCCATCATCCGGCTGTATGCCGGACCGAACAAGTTGGAGACCCGTCTCCGAGAGCGCATCATGCTCAGCGTGGCGCTCACCAACGATTGCCGGCACTGAATTTTCGCCCACAAGCGCCTGGGACAGGCGGCAGGAATGGATTCAGAGAGTGTCGTCCGGGGTGAGAAGGCAGAGGATGCGAGAACACGTGCGGCGGTGGATTACGCCCTCGGCCTGATTCTGGGCGTTGAGAAACAGCCCGACCTCTCTTCACACTTTACAGAGGCTCACGCTCAACAGATTCGGGCTGCCGCTTTGCTTCTCAATTTCACCAACCGGGCGGGGAACACGGTGGATCGCTGGCTGTTCCGGCTCTGGTACCCTGGGAAGGTGAAGGAGAGTTCGTTCCTGGCCGACATGCTGATCGCTCTGCTCTGGGCATCCGTCGCGCTTCCCGAAGGGCTGTGGATTCTCCTGCGCGTTCCGCGGTACCGCCGGGCGAAGCCGGCCGCCGCTTGACGGTCCGGCTGTCGATCCCTACCATTCCCGGAAAAATTCCATGGAAAAGAGGTACCCGAGAATTCAGGTCGAAGAGGATCCGGCGAAGTACAATTTCAAAACCAGCCTGCGCGTTCGTTTCGCAGAAACCGACGCTCAAGGCGTCGTTTATAACTCCAATTACCTCGTCTACTTCGAGGTGGCGCGTGTTGAGTATTTTCGGAATCTGTTTGGCGAGAACTGGTTCGACGGGCAGCGTCCGTACAATGTGACCGTCGGCGAGGCCGGCTGCCGATTCAAGTCCCCGGCCCGGTTCGATCAGGTTCTGGATCTCCACGTGCGCATCGGCGAGATGCGAAACGCCAGCTATGTGTTCGAGTATCTGATCCGCAACGCCCGAACGGGAGAAGCGGTTGCCGTCGGCTACACCACTTTAGTGACGCTCTCAAAGGACAGCGGCCGCGCCATCCGCGTTTCGGAGGAAGTGCGTCAGAAGATCATGACATTCGAGAAAGGACACGTCCGGACCGTCGAATAGGGCGTTCAACGGATCAAAGTCGTCGTTCGCTTCACGGGGTGCCGACAGGGTTGCCACCCTCGAATCGGAGGTGCCGGACTGGATTCATGAGAAATTCGAAACGGGGAGGAGCAAAGATCCGGCGATTCACGTTGGAATATTGGATGGATGATGGTTCGTACGTGGGGAGGCTGAAGGAAGTGCCGGGCGTATTCAGTCAGGGTGAAACGCTCGCTGAACTTGAGAAGAATGTCCGCGATGCCTTTGGAATGATGATCGAGGAGGTCCGTTCCATCGTGTCACGCCATGTTCGCACGAGGGAGATCGGGGTCACGGTCTGAATCTGCGCGAACTCATTCGCGGATTGGTCAGCCGTGGCTGCTTCCTGAAACGCCATGGCGCCAATCATGACATCTACATGAATCCCAGGAAAGGACGGACGGCTCCCGTCCCACGCCACAACGAGATCAAGGAGAGCTTGGTCCGGCTCATCAGAAAACAACTCGGCCTTGAGTGAACGGAAGGTTCCACGCCCGTCAACAATAGTACACAAGAACGTGGAGGCGGTTTGTCGAGTACGGCCGCCGCAGAGGGTGAGCGTGCTGTCGCCCTACTCTCCCGGCTCCTCAACTCTCTCGCGTGGGGTGCGTTTTTCTCTCATGCCCATTTTTTCGAGTTTCAAGCTCAAATTCGCGGCGCTCAACCCAAGTTTGCCTGCCGCCTCCGACTGAGTCTTGGACCCTGACAGGACCATCTCAAGCAGGCGCCTCTGGAAAAGGCGGGTCATTCCCATGAAGTCCTTGCCGTCTGAAACAGCTCGGACAAGTAATGGGAAAAGTTTCACCGCCGCATTCGGGAGCCTGTCGGTCACGGCGGGATCCATTTCACCTCTGAAGTACCGTCCGGACGCCGCCGCGATGCGGAGCACTTTGGCCGTCTCGTTCGGGGTCATTCCGAGCTCACACACGCCCAGAACACGCGGCTCCTCCATCCACTGGGTCCTATCGGCGTTCCCGAACTCCCGGCTTGAATGAACAACCACAATGGGAAGCTCGCTCTTCTGATCTTTCAGATCATCCATGAGCGGCCAAACGCGATCTTCCTCGTTTCTCGCCACGACCAGCGCCAGATCATACGACTTGGATGCCAAGGCTTTCTGCAAGAACTCCCATTCACTCTCCGCATATTGAACCACGAAATCTCGTGCGATCCTCTCCCCCAACCCCGCCCGGATCCGCCCCCCAGGGTCGAGACAGAGCAGCGTCATCGGGGAACTTGCCGCGGTCCACGGCAGCAAGGGCTCCTCCCCGATCCGGGTATCCCATTCTTTTTCGGATTTTCCAACCAGAGTTCTGAATTCCAGGGTTACCTTCACGGCGATCTCCAGCTGACGCGCCAGCGCCCCGAGCAGTCGGAAATCCTGGGTGGAAAAAAGGACGTGATCAAGACTTTTTCCCAACAGGAGTACTCCGAAAGGCTTGTCCGAGTCGCCGAGGCGAACAAGGGCGGAGTAGCCCTTCTCCCTCATTTCCAGTCGGTGGGGATCGGGCAGCAAATCGGGCACTACGATCTTGCCCTTCGAAAACGCGAGCAGCTCAGGGCTGGGTGTCGGCATGTCGCGGTTGCCGTACATCCTTGACGCTCGGCCCCGTTCGGAGAGGAGTTTGATGCCGATATCCGGGACCGCGAACGCCGCTTGAAGCGCCTTGGAAAACCCGGCCAGATCGAGGTAGTTCTGTGGGTTTCCAAGGGCTTCCTTCACTTTTTCGTGCATCCAGAAACGTTGCGTCTTGAGCAAGGGCCCAAGGCCGAGTTCGATGTCGTAAAGTCGGTGCTTGGCCATCGCATAGTAGAAAGCGCCAGTCCCGAAGGTGAAGGCAAAGGGGCCCAGGACATAGACTCCGGAAAGGCCCAGCAGGGGAAGCACGACATTCGAGAGGGCCGCCAGCGAGCCGCTGATCACCATTCCGACGAGTACGATTTCCGCCTGGGCCCGCTCCCGTCCTGTCAGCCGCAAACAGACGTACCACGCACGCCCAAGCCCCAGGAGCCCCAGCAGGCCGCAAGCGGCCATCTGCAGGCCGTAGTATCGGCCGTACTCAAAAGCCATGCCCGTGCTCTTGCGGGCCGCGCTTGCCACCACTTCCGGATGGAAGGCAAGGATGGCGAGGCCAACTCCGAATATCGATGCGGTGATCGTGGACCAGTGCAGCAGCTTCCTTGTCCCACTGCCTTCAAAGTCGCGCAGGAGAGCGAGGTAGGTGACAACCGCAGCAATGGGACCGACGAATGCCATGCGTGCCCAAAACACGGCTTCCGGATCCGTTGCGGCAATGAATGCCAGGTAGAGCGCCAGCGACCACCCCGCGACCGACATTCCAAACATGAACGCCAGGATGTGTCTAGGGCGGGCGGGATGCCGAGCCAACACCAGCACCGCTGTGCCGGCAAAGACCACGCTAAGAGGGAGCAGCAATCCCCCGATCAACTCCATCGCAGCCATCTTACCAGAAATTATTGAACATAGAGAAAAAGAATTGGCCCTGGATGACCTCCTGCCGAGACCACCCAGGGCCTATGTTTCCGACCGCGTCGGGGCGGCGCTCGCCTACTTGTGTTCTTCCAGAAAGTACGAATCCTTCACGCGAGCTTCAGTCCCCTCGGTCGGCCACAGTTCGAAAGGCAGAACCTCCACAAGGGGATCCGCCGATTCGGGATTGGACCGGTAGGACTCCTCGAAGTCCGCATTGGATTCGATGAGCTTCCTGACGATCGATTCCTTACAGACGCGCGCGAAACGGGGATCGGGCCTCCTCCCCAACGCCGCCCGCAGCAGGATCGTCAGCTTCGGGCTCCCCGCTTCCGGGTGCCGGATGCCCATCTTGAACGTGGAGATGGCGCCGGCGATCTCCGGGGCGGAGGCCAAAGCGCTTGCCACGGATTCAGGGTAGATATTCGCACCGTCGATGGACACGGTTCCGTCGCTTCGTCCGAACAGATACAAGAACGGGAGCGCGAGTTCTTCGTTCACACACGCCAGCCCCGCCTCCCGAACCATTCGGCGGACGTCCTCAAAGGCGAGGAGGCCTCCTTCGTCCCCGGGGCAGTACTTGATTCGCGGGGAACAGGTGTGGCGGCTGAGCATGGTAACTTCAATTTCCTGCTGGCCCCGGCGATTCGGCGCCGATTGGATGTAGTATCCACCGGGATTGAACTGGCCAAAGAACACCGGCTCCCGGGCCGTCCCGATCAGAGCCCGCCTCAATCGGACGTCGGCGGCCATGGCTTTCAAGATCCCCGTAGAGTACGGGGTTTCTCCTGCCACGCCGATTTCCAGATCCGATGCGCCGTATCCCGAGACGATTCTCGCGCCCTCCATCACACGGCTCTCGAGAAAGGTTCTCCAACCCTCGGGAAATCCCTCGCCGCCCGTCATCATGTCGATGCGGTAGGATTTCAGGTCGAAGTCGTCACGTTCGCTCAAGAACCGAACGAGTTCCTTTAGGAATGGCGGGTAGCCGGCCAACAGGTAGTGCTCCTCCGGGCCGAGAAACTCCAGCGTCTTTTGGATCCGCGGAATATCGGGTCCTATATTCTTCACCAAGCACCAACTCTCGGTCCATGCCCCGAGCCGGAATCCACCCGCCCAGGCGCCGCACGAGAAGGCGTTGATGAGAATGGTCGGACGCCGGCCCTCACGCCCAAAACTGAAATCGAGCGCCAGTTGGGTGATGTGACGGAGTCCGAGCAGTTCTCGATCCGATCGGACCCAATTCACCGGAGTGCCGCTGCTTCCCGCGCTTTCGTCGATGGAACCCGTCACGGGAAATCGACCGCCAACGCACCGCTTCCGTATGGGGTAGACGGAGATGTAATTGTTCCGTCTGGTCTGCGGGACGGATTGATCGAAATCCTCCGCACTCCGGACGATCCTCGGGTCCACCTCATGAGACCGGAGGAACTCGGCGTAGGCCGGCACATGGGTGGCCGCCCGTTGAAAAGCCGAAACCGCCAGCCGGCGCGAAATGAGATTCGGCAGAGAGGTGTTCGAGCTCGTGCGGAGATATCGTTCCACCAAGAATGGGTAGTTCTTGGTGAGTTCGACACCTGCCCTTAGCAAGCCGACTGGAACGATGGAATACATACCCTCCATCGCCCGCCACATCCAGTTTTCCCATCGTTTGCCACCGTTGTCGGAAAGCCGACCGTTCGGAGGCGCACCCAAGGCTTCGGACACGGGCCGGGGCGTTGGGTTCTGGTTGGGGACGCTTCTTTCGGGTTGACGATCTGCGGAAATGCTGCTTCTTACAATTTGCACGAGATTCTCCTTTCTGATTGTGCCTGCGAGAGCCATGAATCGGTTCTTTCGCGGGCGAAAATTGACCATTTTTGTTAAACATAGGTAAACAGCAGGTCTGGGAGGATCTCGCTGTCTGGGGCGCCGGGCGCACCTGTACCATCCAGGTATTGGTAGATGGAAAGCCCTCCATGGCTCACCATGAAGAGCCATGGCCTGGGATTACTCCCGAAGGAGGTACTTATGCAATAGTTTTGTGTTGTTACGAGTTGGTCGGCCAAACATGCGTGGGGGTGGCTCTCTGATGTCCCGTATCACTTCAGGCGAAACGAAGTTGGCTTGTGCGAAGTAACAGAACAAGAGACGTGGACCCATCTGCCCAAGAAAATTGAATGTCGATAAACTTCGGACGAATACCTTGCTCCTCTCAAGCCCTCAATCCAATTGTGATCCATGTCACAGACAGATGCCGAGCCATGTGCCAGCCTCATTCCCACACGATGATGGGATTCGGTTTTGGAACTCCGGCATGAAATATCGCGGCGACGGGACAACCAGACCTGTGCCGGGTCGATCCCGAACGACGCACCGCACGGAGAGGTAGAGCCAACATAGCCTCAGAAACGCAGGAAGTGGATTCAAGATCGAATCTTCCCAAGACCGGAATCAACATTCTGCATCTGGAGGATGACCACCGGTTCTCCGAACTGGTTCAGCAGATCTTCGCAGCAGAGTGCGGCGGAGGCCGGGTGACTCGTGTCGACACGCGGGAGGATTTCGAGGCGGCGCTTGAGGCCGGCGGTTTCGATCTCATCCTCGCCGATTACCGGCTCCCGGGCTTTGATGGAGAGTCTGCGCTCGCCCTCACAAGAGAGAAGCGCCCCGCGTGGCCGTTCATCCTCCTGACCGGCGCCATCGGCGAGGAGGAGGCCGTGGAGTGCCTAAGGAAAGGCGCGACGGACTACATCTTGAAAGCCAGGATGGAACGTCTTGCTCCTGCCATCCAGCGGGCCATGCGGGAAACCCGGCATCGGGGCGAGTTGGCACACACTCAGCGCTTGTTGCTTCAAGCCCAGAAGATGGAGGCGATCGGGAGGCTGGCCGGCGGCCTGGCGCACGATTTCAACAATCTCCTGACGGTTATACTCGGAGAAACCGAAATCGCCCTTGCCGACCCTTCTCTACCCGATTCCTTGCGAGAAGGGCTGGAGGATGCTCGATTGGCCGCCGACCGCGCCGGCAGCCTCACCCGCCGCCTACTTGCGTTCAGCCGCGAGCAAGCACTGGAACCCAGGGTTCTCAACCTCAATCAGGTGGTTTCCAATATTGCGACCATGATCCGGCGGCTGATTGGTGAAGACGTCCTTCTCGCGGTCGACTTGGATCCGGGATTGGGCTCCATCAGGGCCGATCCCGGCCAAATGGAGCAAGCTATTCTCAACCTGGCCGTCAATGCCAGGGACGCGATGCCGAACGGCGGCCAACTCCGGCTGGAAACGAGAAACGTCCGCCTCGACGAAGCCTACGCCGCCCAGCATCCCGAGGTGAAGGCGGGAGACTACGCCATGGTCGCCCTCACCGACAGTGGCGTGGGGATGGATGCCGAGACCCAATCCCACATTTTCGAGCCCTTCTTCACCACGAAAGACGCGTCCAAGGGAACCGGACTGGGACTGGCGATGGTGTACGGATTCGTTCGGCAGAGTGGAGGCCACATCTACGTTTACAGCGAGCCCGGGCTCGGGACCACGGCCAAGATCTATCTTCCTGCGCTTGGCCTGCAAAAACAGAAGGATTCGTCTGCAGTAGCCGTCGAGCCGGCGCCCGGTGGCACGGAGACGGTCCTCCTTGCGGAGGACGACTCCATGGTTCGAGGATTCATCGGCGCTGCGCTGCGCTCCAAGGGCTACACCGTGCTCGAGGCTGCAGACGGAGCCGAAGCCGTTCAGATCGGGTCTCGACACGCCGGGCCGCTCGATCTCCTCGTCCTGGACCTCGTCATGCCCCACATGTCCGGTCAGGATGTGGCGCAACGCTTGAAAAGCAATCGGCCCCAGCTGCGGGTCGTGTTCATGTCCGGCTATTCCAGTTCGGGAGCGAACTCCCAGCGCATCTTGCCGGCGGGGGCCAACTATCTCCAAAAGCCCTTCAGCGTCGAGGATCTCGCCCGTATAGTTCGGCGATCGTTGGACGCCCACAACGTGTGACTTTCATCCCGCACGCGGTAACGGGGCGAGCTACGCGGGGAGCTTGGTCGCGGTGACTGCCGGGACGTTCGGGGCCGGGTCTCTGTGCTTTGCCTTGTAACCCTCCCAATCCCGAGGAGAGAACAACTCGCTCGCCGCCAGACGCCCCGATTCGTACGGGCGGTCCCCATGGACGAGCGGGACATCGACCTCGTGTCCTGCCGAATCCCCCCAAAACAGGTCTTCGGCGTGTGCGCGTCGTCCCCCGCTCAGATCGTCTCGCTCCAGAAGATACAGGGCCGTCTCCAACACGCCGGCGCTTTGGAGACGATTGCACATCATCTCCATCTTCTCGAAGAAGCCTTCCTCACCGGGGGGCCGTGTAGGAACCGGCCGCGGTTTCCCCCTCGCCGTGGCCGATGTCTCCCCATCAATTGGCGGGGAAAACGACGGTGTACCCGCGTTCAACAGCCACGGCCAGAAACGGCTGCTTCTCACTGCTCTCCAAGGTTTGCTTGGACCATTCCTGCGTGGTCTGCTCCACGTCGATGGTCGCCGCGCCCTGCTTAATGCCGAAGGCTTCAGCCACCGAGGGAAATTTCTTCAATGCAATGATGGCCACGGATTCCATGAACTCCAAGCCGCTGCCGTGGAGGTGGAGCAGGAGAGGCTTGGCCGGATCGGACTGCCCGCTTGCAGGGTAAACGACATCGAAGAACGTCGGTTCCCCCGGGTATTTTGCTTTGCCCGGCATGTCCAGCCAGTCGGCCCCGCCACGTCGAACACATAGAAACTCAGGCACGACATAGCGATCAACCGGTGCCCGGAAGCCTGCTTGCAGGTAAGGATTGGCCACGTCTCCCGGAGCGGCTGCATCCTCCGCGGCAAGGTACTGCCTCGAATGGAACTCGGGATCGAAGGAAGGCCCGGACGCCTCGCCCGAGCATGCGGTGAGAATGAGTCCTGCGAAGAGGAAACGATCAGCTCGCAGGGGGGGCGCCGGCTTGGTGGTGAGGAGCCACACCACCTACGATAGGTTGGTGCGGCTTCATGGGCAGAGGCGATCGTTTCAAATTCATCGGCGTGGCTGGCCCCGGCACGAGCATCTGATCCTTCCGGTAAACCAATTTGCGAAGATCATAGTCCGCCAACTCATAGGTCGGAGTCATGGTGATCGCTCCCGTGGGGCATGCATCGACGCACAGACCGCAGAAGATGCACTTACCCATGTTGATCTCGTACCTCTTCGCATATCGCTCGCCCTTGGAATAGGTCGCCTCCGGCCTGTTCTCGTCCGCCTCAATGTTAATGCACTTCGTGGGACACGCCGCGGAGCACAAGAAACAACCGACACACAATTCCAATCCGTTGGCATCGCGGTTGAGTTGGTGGCGCCCCCTATAGTAATCGGGCAAGGGAACCCGTTGCTCGGGGTATTCCACCGTGTAGGCCCCGCTGAACCAAGTCTTGAAGAAGTGAAACAGCGTGACATGCATGCCTATGAGAATGCCCCACCACGAAGGCCGGGCCTTCGAACGAACGTCCAGCACCTTCACCTTGTACGCCGGGGAGAAGATACTCATGGTTATTCTCCGCGAATGCCCCAATGATCGTAGGTATAGCGGCTCTCCCACGGTTGGCGGCCCACCGGCTGAACTCCTTGCGAAGAAAGGTCTGGCGACAGCGTCCGCACGTCGTCCAGTTTCTGAAAGTTCTTCTCGAATCCGAGACCGCGAAGAAGTTGACTCAGGATCCACCATCCGGGCCGGGCTGCGCCGTGAGGATCAACAACCTTCTGAAAAGTCTGCGTGATGCCATCCCCATTGACCCAGGTGCCGCTGGATTCGAAGAACGTGGCCTGTGGGAGGACGACGGATGCCGACTTGTGAGCAGGCCGGTCGAGAATATCCTGCGCGATGACCGCCTCGGCCCTCTCCAGATCTCCCCCAGGAAGACCTGCCAATTCGAATGGATCCTCGGGGCCCGCCTGAATCACGTACAGGACTTGGGCAGATCGAGCCTCCGCCAATCCTTCGCCCACTTTCTTTCCAAACAGACTTTCCAGTCCGTGACGATTGGGTCCCCGATCCCCGGAAATCCAAAAGGCCTTGTATCGAATTTCCTCTCCCTTCGGCGACACCAAGGCCAACCGTGCTCCCGGGAGGAAACGATCGATCAACTCCTTCACAAGAAGTCCCTCTTCCTGGCTAAGAGAAGTGGTGACCACAACTCCGATCGACCGCTTATCCTTCACGGCTTGGGAGAGAAGTCCGGCGGCCTTGCGGACGTAAGCATCCCACGTGCCGGCGGTCCCATTGGATTTCAGCTCGCGCAGCCGTTTGGGATCGGATTGAAAACGGTACTCGAAACGGCCCACGTCGCACATCCAATAGGAATTGATTTTGGCATTGAAACGGGGGGTGATGCGGAAAAGGGTGTCCTCTTTCTGCCACACGGTCGTGTTGCACCCCCGGCTGCACAGGCCGCAGACGGAATCCACGGGGTGCAGATCCCAGACGCGGGATCGAAATCGGAAATCTTTTGTCGTAATCGCTCCCACTGGGCATACATCCGCCATATTGCCCGAAAGAAGGTTTTCGACGACGCGATCGGGATACGGCGAGACGTACGTGTGCGAGCCGCGATGGGAGAGGGTCAACTCGTCCTCTCCCGCAACCTCCTTGCATACCCGGATGCAGCGCGTACAGACCACGCATCGATTCCGGTTGAGGATTTCCCTCCCCAGATCCAAATCGCCTTGAACCCGCTTCGGCTCGTCGTACCGGCTCTTCGCGGGACCATGGCGCATTGTAAATTCCTGAAGCTCGCATTCGCCGCCCTTGTCGCACACCGGGCAATCCAGCGGATGATTGGTCAGGAGCAGTTCCAGCATTTCGTTCCGGGCCTGCTTGGCGGGATCACTGGAATGCGCCATCACGTTCATCCCCTCGCGGATCGGCGTGGAGCACGCCGCCTGGAGTTTGGGCATGCCCTCCACGGCCACAAGGCAGAGCCTGCACTGGGCCACGATCGAGAGGCCCGGATGAAAACAATAGTGGGGAATTTCGACTCCATGCCGGAGCGCCACCGGAAGGATGGTCTCGGTGGGATCGGCCTCGACGTCGCGACCGTCAATCTTGAAGTGAACTTTCTTGTCGCTCATCTCAAGCTTAAAAGCTTATCAGGTATTCGGCGGCACTCCAAGCGGCACTCCCTTCGCGTTTCCGACCTACCATGGCTGGAAACGTAGGAGACATAGGCGGCCAGCATCACGCCGGTTGCTTCCACCGTTGAGGGTTTTTACGCAATACGCTATACGAAGGGCCATGCTCAGAGCGGAAAACGTCGAGCGGCTCCGGCGGCAACACTTCGATCTCATTGTTGTTGGGGGAGGCATCAACGGATGCGCGATTGCACGCGATGCGGTGCTCCGCGGCCTGAAAACGGCGCTCGTGGAGAAGGGAGACTTTGCATCGGGGACCTCCAGCCGGACCTCAAAGATGATCCACGGCGGCTTCCGATATATGGAGCAGGGCCATTTCGGTCTCGTTCATGAGGCGGTGAGCGAGCGGGACCGGTTACGCAGGCGGCTCGCCCCCGGACTCGTGCGCCCGCTGCCATTCCTGTTCCCCATGTACCGCGACAGTCGAGCCAAGCCCTGGATGATGCGCATGGGAATGGCCATCTATGACGCGCTGGCCGCTTTTCGGAATGTGGACCGGCACAAGATGCTCCCGACCGGCGAGGCCCTCGAGTGGGCACCGGGCCTCCGCACCGAGGGATTGCTCGCGAGCGGGCTGTTCTACGATTGTTCGATGGACGATGCCCGGCTGACCCTCACCGTGCTCCGGAGCGCCTCAGAGTTCGGCCTCGTCGCCGCCAACTACCTCCGGGTGGTTCGCTTCACGGAGGATCGTAGCCGGGTCACAGGAGTCGTCGTGCAGGACGGGCCCGAGGGGCAGGAGTTCTCCGTGCGCGGACGAATGGTCGTCAATGCCGCCGGACCGTGGGTTGACGACGTGCAACGACTGGTGCATGAACCGGAACACCTCCTTCGAAAAACAAAAGGGATCCACTTGATCGTGCCGAAAGAGACGTTTCCGCTTCGATGCGCTGTGGGAATGGCCCACCCTGGGGACAGACGCCTGATGTTCGCGGTCCCGTGGGAGTCGGCCATTCTCGTGGGCACGACCGACACCGATTACCAGGCGGCAGCGGAAGACGCGTATGCCACCCCGAAGGAGGTCGACTACCTCCTGGAGGCCATTCACCACTACTTCCCGGGCGTCCTCTTTGGCAAGGACGGCGTCATGACCACCTACTCCGGGGTGCGGCCGCTGGCCGCTTCGGAGGATCCGCGGCTCAAGCCCTCGCAGGTATCGCGTGAGGAGGTGATTCGGGTCGGCTCGAACGGCGTCCTTTCCGTGGCCGGTGGGAAATTTACGACGCATCGACGCATCTCCGAAAAGGTACTCGATATGATTTGCAGGCGGACCGACCTCATGCCCCCTGTGTGGGCGAGGAAACGATCCCGTACGACCGATGTTCCCCTCTTCCCTCCGGATGAACTTCTCCGCGCGTCGACCACAGAGCGGCTCGACCACCTCCTCCACCGGTACGGAACACGGGCAGGCACCATCATCCGAACCATTCTGGAAAACCCCGATTCAGGACGCCCCCTGGTCTCCGGGCTGCCTTACACCTGGGCCGAGATCGACCATGCGATCCGCGAGGAGATGGCCGAGACGCTGATCGACGTTCTCTACCGACGGCTACCGCTCGCTCTCGTCAATCCCGCTGCCAGCGGGGCCTTGGCGCCGGCCGTGGCCGCGCGAATGGCCGAACTGAAGGGCTGGACGAAAGGCGAGATCCAGAAGCAGGTTGGGGACTTCACTCAGGAAATCGACCGAAACCGGGCCTGCCTCCGGGAATCATGACCAAACGGATTCTTCGAATTCCGCAGTCAATCATTTGCGAGATGTGGAAGCACGGCCTCGAAGAGTACCCGAACGAGTGCTGTGGCCTGCTCGCGGGACGGGGAAACGAAGTGGAGCGATTCTATCGCGTAGAGAACAAATTGAAGAGCCCCACGCGTTTCCTGATGGAACCTCGGGACCAACTAAGGGCGTTCAAGGAGATGGACAAGGCCGGGATCGAACTGCAGGTCATCTATCACAGCCACACACGCTCTCCGGCGTACCCATCGGGGACGGATCTGGAGTTGGCCGTCTTCCCGGAAGTGAACTATCTGCTGATGTCTTTCCAGTGGGTTCTTCCGCAGCAGAGGGATCCCTTCCCTGATACTCAAGTCTACTGGATCACAAACGGGAGCATCACCCCGGCCCGGGCCGATATCGTCTGACCGGGGAAGGAGCGCGGGGGACGAACGATCAACGCGCGCGCCGACGGGATCGGCGTGCCGCGGAACGACCGCGTGGTGCGGCCGGTGTGGACTTGGAGTCACCCTTCGAGGAGCTGGAGACTTGTTTCGCCAAACCCGTCACTTTCTTGAAAATCCCCTGCAATTCCGACGAAGTGGGCACCTTGAGTTGGCGGGTGGCCCGGCTGACGCTTTCTTGAATCTTTTTCTCGAGGACCTTCCGGTTCTTCTCTACTCGTGAGCTCACCTGCGATATGATCTTGCGGGCGTCGGTTCTGGAAAGAGAGCCCCGCCGCACGAACTGCTCGACCGTCTTTCGAACCTCCTCGGCCGAGAGAGAGAGAGCCCCCAAGGTCACAAACCAAAGTTCTTTCAAGGCCTGAGGAACCTTCTGCTTCGTTTCCGGCATGACTCCCTCCGTCTCTGCTTTTCCTACCGCCCGAATGCTTCGAGAACCTGCTTCGGCCAGCCGCTCGCTCGCTGCGTCAGGCGAGCATGCTCTTTCTCGCCGCGCTCGATGAGCGTCTTGCGGATCTGGTCCCTACCTTCCCAGAGGGTAACATACGTCCCCAGTGCTGCCAAGTAAAACCGGTAGGCCGGCGTCTCTTCAACCGTGCCGTGAAGTACCGATGACTTGCGGATGGATTGTGTGGCCATGATTCCTCCCTGGTCTATTATTCTGAGATTCGATGCCCGGCCCGGGAAGGCGCCGGAATCATCCCTATCGTACAAGCCCCTGGATCCGCGTTCGAAGCTTCTCGACGCGGTCGCGGACTTCAAGGTTCTTCAGCGTCTCGGGGAGATTGAGATCCTCCCAGGTCTTCCGGGCACGTTGCGAGGTGCTCTCCAAGCGGATCCGGACCCACTCTGGAACTTTCAAGTCCAACCCTTCGACGCGCTCTCGCACTTTCGCGACCTCTCTCCGAATGCGCGGCTCAGCCTTCCTCCCCTTGTCGACCAACCCGGAGAAAATTTCCGTCCCGCGATCCCGAAGGGTGAGATAGGCCCCGACGGGCGCGAACAGGAAATCAGCTCCCGACTGCCGGGTGTGCGAAACCGAATGAGTCTGTTTCTCCGCATGTGCTTTCGCTGGATGCGTCTTGGCTGCCATGTTCTGTCCTCCCCGATTCAATTCAAGCGACTCGAACCTTCCATATCTTTCTCTTTTTGACGCGTTTAACACGGTGCGTCATTTTTGTCAAGGGTTTTGACGCGGCGCGTTAGTGGCGTCACGCTCCGTTCCGGCACCGCCGCGTGTCGCCCTTTCGGCCGCGGGAAGGTAGAATGAAACGACGGAACATGGCATTGACCCTTCGACGCTCTTTCGTTGTTTCTCTCGGATTGCACGGCGCGTTTGCGATGGTCGTGGCTGTGGCCAGCTGGGCGGGGGCATGGTTCCATCCGGAGGTGCGGGTTTATCGAGTCTCGCTGGTATCGGGATCCGTGCCTCGCGCGGCGGCGCCGGCGCCTTCACCGCCCTCGACTCCGGCTAACGCTTCTGCCCCATCCTCGGTGAAGCCGAAGAAGGCTGACGCATCTCTGGCCGCGCCGCCGGGACCCAAGTATGTTGTGAAGAAGAAAAAGAATGTCATCGCGGAGAAGAAGACCGACGGAGCAGCCCCACTTGAAGGGCACCTGCAGGAAGCGCTGGAGCGAATCCGGTCCGGCCTCCATGAAGACCCCCACCCTTCCGGGAAGGGCGGCTCCGTCTACGAATCGACGATTCAACGACTTTCCGACCTTCGGTTTAGCGCCTATTACGGGGTGCTGTGGGACTCGATCAAGCAGAATTGGTCCGTGCCGGGTCAGCTTCCCGATTGCTCGGAACTGACGGCGGACATCGGGGTGGAGATTGCCCCGGACGGCGCCGTGGCTACCCAGTGGCTGGAACGGCCTTCCAAGAACATGACCTTCAATTACGCCGCCCTCAAAGCTGTGATGAAATCGAACCCCTTCCCGGCCCCACCCCGCTCTTTCGGTCAGGGCAAACTCGCCATCGGCTTCCGGTTTATCTGCTCGTAGAACTGCCTTTCCCACAGACCGGCGTCGCTCTTGACCGCACGGTATTCCTTAGGTATAACCATGGTATGAAAACTGCTGTTTCCCTGCCTGATGAACTTTTCGTTTCTGCGGAAGCCCTTGCCAAACGTCTGGGCCTCTCCCGAAGCCGCTTGATCGCCACGGCACTCGCTGATTTCATCGCGAAACACCGCGGAAGCCGCATCACGCACCAACTGGACAAAATTTACTCGCATGTGGACAGCCGTTTGGACGCTTCTTTGCGGGATCTCCAGGCTCGTTCCCTGCGGCGAGACGAGTGGTAGTCGAACGTGGCGAAATCTGGTGGGCTGACCTTCCCAGTCCGGTCGGTTCCGGCCCGGGCTATCCACGCCCCGTGATTATCGTTCAGAGCGACGCCTTCAACCGAAGCCGAATTCAGACCGTCCTCGCAATGGCACTGACCTCGAACCTGGCGCTGGTGGATGCGCCCGGAAATGTGCTCATTCCCGCCGGAGCATCCGGTCTTCCAAGAGATTCCATCGCAAACGTCTCGCAGGTGCTTACCATCGACCGAGAATTGCTTGCCGAACGCGCTGGGCGCCTCCGGGGGAGTCTCCTTGATTCCGTTGACACCGGTCTTCGCCTCGTGCTTGACCTGTAGCCGCCCGTACCGGTCAACGCCGCGGTTTACAACCGAGCCATCATAACCCCGAACCCTTCCGGCGCCACTTCGGGGAGTCAACAAGTGAACTAATCATGCCTACGTCGAAAATACAAGGACGTATTGATATCACCCATCTTATCTTACATGCAGCCGAGCCTTAAGGCTCGGCTACGGGAGAGGCATTTTCATCGTTTGTGGGTGGCCGTTCGGCCATGATGACTGACCCCATCGTCCCAAGCTTTGCTTGTTTGCATTTTGTCATCAAGTATCCCAAGCATCAGAGATGACGACGGGTTCAGGTAGAGCGAGTGCGGCCTTTGCCTCCGGACTGCATCAGTCCACTTCGGTGATTTCGGGGTCGCGCATGTCCCGGCCGACGATGACCTTGGTCTTGCCGTTCCGGTTGCGGATAATGATATCCCACTTCTGCATGGTCCCCGCTCCGACCAGCATGTCCTGTCCAAGATCAGGCGAGACGAGAGCGTCGTCTTGGATCATCTTTTCTCCTATGGTCATGACAAGCGTCACCCCTGCCGTCCGGTCGTCCAGCGTGGCAATCGTAATATTGAGGATCGGCTTGCTCATGACAGAATGACCCCAGTTCCCACAGTGCGATCCGTATCCATAAGTAGACGGTAGCGCCAGGTGAAGAGGGTGTCAATCAGCGGAGGAGATGGGAAGAAGCGCGAGCAATAAACAAGACCGCTTTCCCGCCTTTGCGGGAATGACTCCGCGGCTATCGCGGGAGCCGAGGGACCCTACTTGATTTCCTGGGCGGCGCCGAGGATGGAGGTCTTGAGAAGCGAGTCGAATTCGGACTGCACGAGGCCCCGGATTTTCACGATGGCGCGCTGACGGGCCAGATCGAACGTGTTGGAACCCTCGTCGCCCACTTTGGAGAGCGTGCCGACTGCTTCGCCAGTCGCATTGTCCATAATCTCGATCCGCAGGCCCCACTTGGCAAACTTGGTTGGCGTGCCGCGGTCGAACTCGTTGACTTCCAGTTCGCCCTGCACCAGCAGGTCCTCTTTTTGCCCTGCCGAAACACCGCTGAATCCGATTCCGGTCAGAGCCTGATTGATCGTCTTGATCACATCGGCGAGGCCCTCGCCTTTCACGTCCACTCGGAACTTCACGTCGGCCAACGCCTTGTCGCGTTTGATCCGCGTCTCGCCGGCGCGGTAGACCACGCCCGTCCCCGTCGGACTCACCACAGCGAGCTGGCTGCTGTAGCCGTCGGCCTTCGCGAACTTCTCCCACGCGCTGTAGAGCCCCTTGGCCTTTTGCAACTTGTTCTCGGTGTTTGCCGCCTTGAGAAGTTCATCGCCTTGAAGATCCAGGTCGGTCGCCTTCTTGCGCAGGTCCGCGGCTGTCTTCTCACGATCGAGGGAGGCAAGCGCCCACACGATGTTGTCGTCCTTGTAGGTCTCCACAATTTCGACACCCTCCAGCGTCTCTTCCACTTTCACCTTCGTGGCGCTCGACGCCTCAAAGGTCTGCTGCGTAGAGGTCTTCTTGCCTGTCGTTTGCGAAGCATAGGTTTCCTTGTCCTGCTGCACCTGCTCGACCTTCGATTTGAGAATCTTGGCGATTTCCGCCCGCGCTTTGTCTTTCGCACTGCTCTCATCGGGCGAGCTGCCGACTCCGATGAAGAACTTCTCAGGTGGGTGTTTCTTGGACGTATTTTTCTCCACCCATTCCGGCTTGGCCCAAGCCTGCCCGGCCACCAGGGAAACGGAGACGATACCCGCGATCAGACCACGTATGCTCATCATTCAACTCCCTTCGCTTCCATCGACACCACGCGGACAAAGGTTTTCTTTCCGGCTTTCACTTCCACGCCTTCGAGATTCACTTCCCGCATGGCGGCGCCGTTCTCGTCCAGCAACTTCACGGTGAGGTTGTGCCGGCCTGGGGGCAACGGAACTCGGGAAATAAGAATCTGCCCGGGGAGGGTGCGCCAGCTTCGTTTGTCCGCCTCTTCCGTGGCCGCACCGCCGGCCGCCACGGCGGCCTTGACGATTTTTCCCCACGTGCCGCCGGCAAACTGCTCGACCGCGGCGCCGCTTCCCTGAGCGATGGCAAACTTCACCACCGCCCGCGCGATCGCCTTACCGAGAACCCTCCCGATGCGATCCTGAAGGCTCCGGATGCCGATAGCTTCGATGTCTTCCACCAGATCGCTCTTGATCCCCCCCCCCGGCAATTCGGTTCCGGCCACGACAACTTCCGACCCTCTGATGGGGGCCGGCCGCTTCCTAAAATCGGGGATGGCCAGCGTGATGACGTTCCCTTGCGCGGCAATGGCGCCGATGGCGCGGGACCCGGCTGTTGCGGCTTGTCCCGCATCGCTTCGAATATTCGCCGCGAGGAGCGCCGGGCTGCACCCCTGGCCGCTCGTGGCCGCGGCCGCCGCCACGGCGCCGATGATTTCCAGGGCCATGAGGGCGTTCTTCACCGTGCTCTGGTCCGCCTCCGGCACTTCCTGCGTCTGAAGGATGGCCGTGCCGCACGCCGCGCCGACTTGCGTGACGAAATCAACCTTCTGGGGCGCGAGGCCGGTGTAGTGGATCACGACGACTTCGCCCGAAGTTTTTCCCTTCGGGGTTTTCGGAGCGTTCGGCGCGTATTCCTTGCGGATCTCCTCTTCGAAATCGCTGAAGCCAAGTTGCATGGCGGTGCGGAGGGCATCGTTCACCAGGGCCGCAGGAACAGGCGTCTTGTAGTTGACCTGGTATTCCTTCGCGTAGGCCTCCAACGCCTGCTTGTATGATATGTACGCTTCGTTGAGCTCCTCGGTGGATGCCTTGTTCTCATGGATCATCCCGGCCAGGTAGCGCGCGAAGGCATCCGTCTGGTACGCAACCTTCTTCCCACCCGTCCGTTCAGCCACCACCTTCAGCTTGAGGTCCACTTTCCGTGCCTCAACGAGGGCATCGTCCAGTTGATTCATGAACACGTAGTTGAGCGCCGCGATGACATGCACCACAACCATCTCAAAGTCCTCGCCCGCGTACTCTTTCACGTTGTCGTTCACGAGGAAGGATGCGGCCTGCTTCGAGACGCTCTTTGAGTAAAGATCCTCGATGGCCTTCTCCGCGGCGTAGAGCGCCTCGTTCGACTTGGCGTAATCGCCCGCGAGATGGGCGGTCATCGCCAAATCGAAGTAATATAGGAGCCGGTCCCGCTGGGGATAAGTCTTGTCCGGTTCCTTCTGGACGTGTTCCTGCGCTGCGGCGTACTGGTTCTTTACAATGTAGGACTCGAGGTCCTTGTAGTAGGACTGCTTGACGCCGCAGCCGGCGAGGACGGCGGTTGCCGCGAGGGCCGCCGTACCACGCAGCAGGCGTGAACGGTTGTGGATCACGTAGGTAAGGTCTAGAGCTTGTGACCCTTACGTTCGACGAGCTTCTTTATTTTCTTCTGTCCGATCCAGACCTTCTCGCTGCTCTCGATGTCGATCATCTCAAGCTCCACTTGGTAGAACTTGAGCTGCTTGCCGCCGGCCGCGTCCATGATCGTATTGATCTGGCCTTTGACCATGTAGTCCGCGGCTTTTTCCTGACCGATGGATTTCGCGGTGTCCACGCTGGCGTGCGCCTGCTGATCCGCCTTCTCCTCGCGGACTTCCTCGCGCTGTTCCTTGGAGGCCACGAACTTCACCTTGCCGGAGTTGAGGAGCTCTTTCTCAAGGTCCTTGGTGAAGGTTTGGGTATTGATGTGCTCCGAACTGCGGTTGAGCACGGCGCCAATGATGACTCTGGGGCGTGCCTTTTTCGCGTTCGTGAATTCTTCCAACCACGGGCGCGCCAGACTGTCGCGAATCATCTCTTCGGCCACGAGGCGGGAATCGGTGTCGTTCCAATCGCCTGACAAGTCGATGGCTGCGCTTTCATCGGTTCGCTGGACGGCTTTTCCACCGCATGAGGCCAGGAACAGGCCCAGGATCAGGGCGGAAACAGGAAACATTTTTCGGTTCATGAATACCCTCCTTCTCAAACTCCCTATTCCAAACTCTTTCGTTCTTTCGAGGGCTGATTAACCCTTTTGCACGTGCCTTGTCAAGCGGATTTCAGGCCAACGGTGAAGAATCACGTTGAGGTCCTGATAGCAAGGACCGTGAACTGTTGTGATTGATCCAATCCTGCCCTTCGGGTCGGCTCGTGGAAAACACATGAGATGACAGCGGAATTGACCTTTGACGTAATGTGCCGTAGACTCGAACGAGTATGGACGTCAGCGGGTACATTGGCATCGATGCCAACATCTGCCACGGAAAGCCGTGTTTCAAAGGGACGCGGATCATGGTTTACCTCGTGCTCGAAATGCTCCAAGACGGTGCGAGTCCGACCGACATTCACGAAGCCTACCCCAGCCTCACCCCGGATCATGTCAAAGCCGCTTTGGAGTTCGCGGCCCGAGCGGTGGAAACCGGGCGGTATGACGCCGCCCTCATGACCCCTCAACGCCATGCGATTCCTGGCCGATGAAAACGTCCCGGCGAAACTACTCGCATTCCTTCGTTCGCTTGGCCATGATCTCCGGCCCGTCCTGAAGGGGACGGCCGACCCCGCGCTCGCGGCCCAAGCCCAAGCGGAATCCCGCGTCCTTCTCACATACGACACGGATTTTTCCAATGTGGATCGGTATCCGGCCTCAAGCCACGCGGGGATCATTCTGATCCGCATGAACCCGGTCCACATCGAGAAGGCCAAGGCAGTCCTTGAGGATCTCCTCACGAGCATCCCGGAGTCCGGGTTGACGGGCCGGCGATACCTGGTGTTTGAAGAAACCTTTATGGAGGTGAAAGAGAACGACGCGATCCCTTTCGGCCCATGAGCGTGAACCCTCGCTTGAGAAATCTTGGCTCGCTCAAGCTCAAATCGTTGCCTTCCGTGGCGCTACCGGGGCCTTCAATCGCCCAATCTCGTCTTGCGGCGCAAGAAAAGCCCTTTGCGTGGGAAGCGTTCTAGTCCATCCGCCGCGTGATTGAAACGTTGTCCGGCCGGAAGGTCGGGCAAGCGTCACGCACCGCACCTTGCACTTTTCCTGCTCTCGCCTGTATCGCGTGGAGAGTTGGCCCCTTCCCCGGTTGGCCCCATCCCCCCACTTTCGACGGGAATGACGAACTTCCGCCCTGTCATTCGGTGCTTGACACGGAATCCAGTATCTGGGTTCCCGCTCCCCGATCAAAGTCGGGGACAGGTTTCGCGGGAGTGACGGAAGAAAAAAAGAGCAAAAATGCATAGGGTTAATACCACCTGTCACCAGGTCAAAGACCTGCCTTCCGGCAGTGACAGGTGGTGGGGTCACGGCGTCCTGGCACAGCGAAATCCGAGGCTGCCGCTCGGGGCCGGCGGATCGTTAAAGCTGTAACGGTTCACGGAGCGCGCGCCGTTCGAGCGGTAGATCCACGAGCCACCGCGAATCACCCGATATGTTCCGCTCGTCGGGCTCGGCGGGTCGGTCGAAGGCGCCGAGCTATAGTACGTCGCCTCGTACCAGTCGTTCACCCACTCCCACACGTTCCCGGCCATGTCGAGAACGCCGTACGGCGAGGCACCGCTGGCGTAATTGCCAGCCAAACTCGTATCGCCGACACACGATGATAAGACGCCCCCGCTCTCGTAGTATTTCTCGTAATTGAGCTTCGTGCAGTCCGCGCCCGTTGCGTAGGGCACGCTCGTCGTGATCGTCCCGCCCCAGGGGAAGGGCCGGATGTTGCAGTTCGCATCGTTTCCCGTGCCCGCCGCGTCCGCGGAGGCACATTGGCCGCTCGAAACCCCCACCAAGCTGCCATCCGCCGGTCCCCGCGCGGCCTTCTCCCACTCGGCCTCCGTGGGGAGCCGCCGCCCCTTCCACGTGCAGTAGTCCACGCTCTGCTGCCAGTTGACGTAGATCACGGGGTAGTTGTCGTACGTCGCGTTGCCGTAATACGGGGTGCGGGTGTACGAATTGGCACTTGATGGGGCCGTGCAGTCGCCTGCCGTCACGCACGCCTTATAGTTCGCGTTCGTCACCTCGTACTTGTCGCTGTAGTAATTCGAGAGCGTGACGAGCCGCCGGGGATTTTCTGACGCGTATCCCTCGCCGGTTTTCGATCCCTGCACGAACGTGCCCGCCGGGATGGCGATCATGCAGTCGTAGGCCTCCGTTGCGCAACACTCGAAGGCTTGACCGTTGCACGAGGCAAGCGGGGCCACCTGCGTCGCGGCGCTCGTTTGCACGGTGTTCGTATCCTGGTTGCCCGCCTCGTCCACGGCCCGGGAAACGAAGTAGTAGGTGGCACCCGCGCTGAGTCCGGTCGCACCATAGGACGTGACGCCCGCGTTGGTCGTGTAGGTGGCCGCGAAGCTCGTCTGGCAGGCACCCGCCGTGGTCGACCGGCAGATGCGGTAGATGATCGCGGACGACGTTGAGAGGTTGTCCGTGGCTGGTGACCAGCCGAGATCAATCTGGAAGGTCGAGACGGCCGTTGCCCTCGTGAGCCCGCCAAACGTCGGTGCGGCTGTATCCAGAACCTCCGAAGGCTTGCCCGTGACCACGACGTCAGGCTGCACTGTTCCCTTGTTTCCGCTCGCTCCGCCGCAGCCGACCATGATGCAAACAAGAATGTACGCGATCACTAGGTTTGTCCCATGCCCCGTCATGACGCTCCCCTTTCCCGACTTGATCCAGGGCGAACGATTTTCCCCCGTAGCGTCCAGCCTTATCCCACAACCGGATGCAGGTGGTGGGATGATGCCGGACGATGCATCGCCCCGTGTAAAACGGGGCGCTACAGGAAAAGATGAGAGGAGTTTCGCTAAGGGGCTATGAAACCTGCCTGCCTGCCTGCCTGCCTGCCTGCCTGCCTGCCTGCCTGCCTGCGCAAGGAGTGATCCAATCTCGTATCCACGGGCGGATAGTCCCGGAAATGTCGGAACCTGTCAAGCATTCCGAACCGGGCCTATTCCGTACATTCCGTAAACCGCTACGGGGCCGGTCTTCTGTGTGGTCGTCCCGTCGCCCGGAGGGCGTCAGGCGCGTTTCTCCAGACGGCGACCGTACCGGATGCCGACGTAGAGGCTGAATGCCAGCCAAGCCAAACCAGCTCCCATCAAGAGAAGCAGTCCTAAGCTTGCTCCACTCATGCCTTGACTCTATCTCCATTCACGAACTTGGTCAACCATACTGAAACCGCCAGAAAAACAACGCCGGACGGAATGGCAATAACTCCGATCCAAAGCGGCTCCTCAAGATGGATTACGTGTCTAGCGCCGAAGCCCACGAGGGCAATGCCGAATACCATGAGGATCTGAGCGGTTCGGTCGAATTGCTTGGGCGTCACGCGTCAGTCGTATCATGGAGCAAAACGACCCGTCAACGCGAGGCAGAGCGCACACTCCGGTCCCGCTGGGCCTCTCGGGGTTGCATCGGCCAAGCTGGAGTCGATAGAATCCCCAAGCTGGCCCGTCTCCCGCGCAAACTCTCGATTTCGCCCCTCCAAAGACATCATTGAGAATCGAACGTTGGCATTCCGATTTTCAAGGATCACCCTGTGTCCATGCTTGAATGGCCCGCCCTGGCCGCGGGAACGGGGTATGCTCCAATGGATGGATCGCTTGACATTGGCGGGGGGGGACCTAGAATGGCGCGCCAGGAGGTGATCGATATGAAGAATTGGAAATTTGCAGCAGGCGCTTTGGCGCTACTCCTGATGGCCGTTCCGGCCTGTGGAGGAAAAAATACCCTTTCCGGCGACAGCGGTGCACCGGCTTGGGTGAATAAAGGCAGCGGTGCCTTCAAGGACGCCGGCAAGAAAGTTTTCTATGGTGTCGGCGTGGTGCAGGGGATCAAGAATCCCGGCATGCAGAAGAGCACCGCCGAGAACCGGGCGCGCGCGGAAATCTCCAAGCAGATGGAGACCTATTCCGCGTCCCTCATGAAGGACTACATGGCGGCCACGTCGGCAGCCGGGAAGTCCTCCGAAGAGCAGCACGTTGAGCAGGCGATCAAGACCGTCTCCGCCACCACGCTGAGCGGCGTCATGATCGTCGACTACTGGCGCACGGGCGAGGATGGCGACACCCTGTATGCCCTGGCGAAGCTCGATTTCGAATCGTTCCAGAATGCCCTCGGGAATGCGAACGAGCTGAGCGCGCAGGCCAAGGAAGCCATCAAGGCGAACGCCGACAAGTCGTTCGACAGCCTGTCCAAAGAAGAAAAAAAGTAACCTCGAGTTTTTTCGAGTTTCAAAGTCCGCGCCCCGTGGCGCGGACTTTTTTTTGGCCGGGCTAAGGAAAGGGATAGAGATTGCCACGGGATCGTCGCCATTGGCGCCGATTTCCCCCTTGCCGAGGATGGCATGGGGCCATGATACAGCGGTTATGTGCAGCGCCGTCCTGGCGCTGCCTCCTCTCGCAGTACCAGGCCGTCCTGGGCCAGGCATGTCGCCGCGCCACGGACGGCACGGCATGGACCATGGCCTCGCAATGACACCACACTAAGAGCCTCTAACAGAATGCCGATTCGTAGGGGAGCATCTTCAGATGCTCCCTCTTGCCGGGAGGGTCTGAAGACCCTCCCCTACGCATTCTGTTAGACGCACTCAGTCATTGCGGGCAAGTGGTCCGAGGTGTGTAGGGCAGCAGCTTTAGCTGCTCCCAAGCAGGGAGGACCCCGTGCCACGGAGGGTACGGGGCCATGCAATGTCGCCGCGCCAGCGATGGCGCGGCATGGAACATGGCCTGAAGGTCCTCCCCTACGGCAGGTAGTTTCCAGACGCACTCTTGGTGTATAGTCTCCCCCATGAATCCGAAGCCCGCGACACGAGTGGACCGTCTGCCGCCCTACGTTTTGGGCACGGTCACCGAACTCAAATTGAAGGCACGGCATGCGGGGGAGGACATCATCGACCTCGGGATGGGCAATCCGGATCTCGCGACACCGAAGCACATCGTGGATAAGCTCGTCGAGGCAGCCCGGAAGCCCCAGAATCACCGCTACTCCGCTTCGCGAGGCATTCAGAAATTGCGGCTCGCCATCTGCGATTGGTACAAGCGGCGGTACAACGTCGATTTGGATCCGGACCGCGAGGCGATCGTCACCATCGGCGCGAAGGAGGGCCTGTCCCATTTCGTTCTCGCCCTGCTCCGCAATGGAGAGGCGGCCGTCGTCCCCTCCCCCACCTATCCGATCCATGCCTATTCGGTCATCATCGCCGGCGCGGATCTCGTAAGTGTGCCATTGGTGAAGGGGCGCGATTTCCTCGAGGAATGCGAGAAGGTCGTGAAGAATCACTGGCCGCGTCCCCGGCTACTCATCCTCTCGTTCCCGCACAATCCGACCACGGCCGTGGTCGATCTCCCCTTCTTCCAGCGGGTGGTCGAGTTTGCCAAGGCGTACAATCTGTATGTCATTCATGACCTGGCGTATGCGGACCTGGTGTTCGACGGCTACACCGCGCCGAGCTTCCTCCAAGTCGAGGGCGCGAGAGAGATCGGGGTGGAGTTCTTCTCCCTCTCCAAGAGCTACAACATGCCAGGATGGCGCGTGGGATTCTGCGTGGGCAATCCGGACCTGATCCACGTGCTCGCCCGAATCAAGAGTTACCTTGACTACGGAACCTTTCAACCCATCCAGATCGCGAGCATCATCGCGCTGAACGGCGACCAGAAATGCGTGGAGGAAATCCGGGAGACCTATCGGCACCGGCGCGACGTGCTGGTGGACGGGCTGAACCGGATCGGATGGGAGTTCGAGAAACCCGTGGCCACGATGTTCGTGTGGGCGCCCATTCCCGAGCCGTTCCGGACGATGGGCTCGGTCGAATTTTCGAAGCTGCTTCTGAAGCACGCAAAGGTGGCGGTATCACCCGGCCTCGGTTTCGGCGAATACGGCGAAGGCTATGTGCGTTTCGCGCTGGTTGAGAATGAGCACCGGATGCGGCAGGCCGTGCGCGGCATCAAGAAAGTTCTCCACGGCGATTTCGCGGAACGCGCCGTCGCCTAGCTGGAGGAACCGTGGCTGGGTGGAAGGGCGTCATTCTGGAATACTGGGACTACCTCCCCATCAAGGACCGATCGGCCGTGGTCACGATGCAGGAGGGAAACACCCCGCTCGTCCGATCACAGTTCATCGAAAAGCGATTTCCCAAGAGCGTCGAGATCTATTTCAAGTACGAAGGGGCGAACCCGACGGGATCGTTCAAGGACCGCGGAATGACCGTGGCGATTTCGAAGGCCAGGGAAGAAGGAGCCAAGGCGGTGATCTGCGCATCCACCGGGAACACCTCGGCGGCGGCGGCCGCCTACGCGGGCCGCTGCGGAATGAAAGCCTATGTGCTGGTTCCTGAAGGCAACATTGCGATGGGGAAACTGGCGCAGGCGATGATCTACGGGGCGGAGGTGCTGCAGGTTCAGGGAACGTTTGACGACGCTCTCATCGCGGTGAAGCAGATCGCCGAGAAGTTTCCCGTCACCATTGTAAACTCGATCAATCCCTACCGGTTGCTCGGGCAAAAGACGGCCGCCTTTGAAATCGTCGAGGCCCTCGGCAAAGCGCCCACCTTTCATGCGCTCCCCGTCGGCAATGCAGCCAACATTGTGGCGTACTTCAGGGGATACAAGGAGTACCGCGATCTCGGGAAGTGCGTCGCGGCGCCCCGCATGTTGGGCTTCCAGGCGGAGGGAGCGGCACCGATCGTCAAGGGGCACGTCATTCCGAACCCGAAAAGTGTTGCTTCCGCCATCCGGATCGGAAATCCGGCGAGTTGGAAAGCGGCGGAGCAAACCCGGGATGAAAGCAAGGGAACCATTGATTCCGTGACCGATGAGGAGATTTTGTCGGCCTACAAATTGCTGGCGGAGAAGGAAGGCGTTTTTTGCGAACCGGCCAGCGCCGCGTCCATCGCCGGCATCCTGAAACTCTCAAGCCAGAATTGGTTCCACCCGAACGATTCGATCGTCTGCACGCTCACCGGAAACGGCCTGAAGGATCCGGACAACGCGATCGCCCAGGCGCGAAAGCCGAAATCCGTCCCCGCGAAATTCGACGCCGTCGCCGAGGCGATGGGATTTTAGGTCCGTGGCGGACGCCACTCCTCCCGGTCCCCCGAAACGAAAGAAGCTCGGCGAGATGCTGGTCGAAGACCGGTTGATCGACGATTTCCAGGTTCGCAGCGCGCTCGCGCATCAGAAGAAATGGGGGGGAAGGCTTGGCGCGAATCTGATTGCTCTCGGGTTTCTGACGAGCAAGCAACTCCTGGAGTATCTAAGCCGGAAGCTGGCCTTGCCCAAGGTCGACATCCTAAGAGAACGGACCGATCCGAAAGCCACCGAGAAAGTGCCCAAAGAGCTTTCCATTAAGCATGGCGTATTGCCCCTTCGCGTGGTGCAGGAAGGGCCCACCACGTATCTCCTCCTCGCCATGTCCGACCCAACGAACCTCGCCGCGATGGACGAGGTCCGATTCCGCAGCGGGATGAATATCCGCCCCGTGCTGGCCGACGAATCGGACATCATGAAGGCCATCCAGTTGAGCTACAGCGGCGTTTCGCTCGATCCGCGAACTCTCGCCCAGAGTCCGATTTCCGCGGAGGTGCCGCCGGCCCCGAAGGAGGGTAAGGATTTCGTAATCTACGGGATGAAGACATCGGCAGAGAAGGACATCAAGGGCTTGCTCGGAACCGACCCACAGATGCTCAGAACGTTGATCGACCTTCTGATTGAAAAAAAACTGTTTACGGAGGAGGAATTCAAGCAGAAAATGGCCGCACCGAAGAAGAAGTTTACAACACCATGAATCGTGAACCCGATAACCGTGAACCTGTGAGCCAGAGGGAGAAGAAAGACCGGTCGGACATCCGGGGTTCCATCGGGATCACGGGATTACGGGTTCACGGGATCACGATCCATGATTGAGATCGAAATTCGCCAGGGAAGTATTCTCGAGGCGGGGACGGAAGCCATCGTCAACGCCGCAAACAGCATTGGCGTCATGGGCGGCGGCGTCGCCGGCGTCATCCGAAAGGCAGCCGGCGAGGCAGTCGAGCGTGAAGCCATTAAGAAAGGGCCGACCCCGGTGGGCAAGGCGGTCGTAACAACCGCCGGACAGCTCGCCTTCAAGGGCATCATCCACGCGCCCACGATGGAACGTCCCGCCATGCTGATCCCCGCCTCCAACGTGGGGAGAGCGACGAGCGCCGCACTTCACGCCGCCGAACACGCAAAGTTTGCCTCATTGGCCCTCCCCGGTCTCGGCACCGGCGTTGGCGGCGTTTCCGTGGCCGACGCCGCAGGAGAAATGGTGAAGGCCATTGCCGATTTCAAGAGCAAACACCTGAAGAAAGTCGTCCTTATGGATATCAGTGGAGACATGGTTCAGGCTTGGCGCGAGGCCCAGAAGCCCCCGGCGCAGGGACCGGATAGCGACTCGTCCCACCGTCCTCGAAGCACCGCAGAGAGGGCAGCCTGAGAGAACCGTCCCGATGACGGCTGCCATTCGCGATTTCGATCTCACCCGAATTCTCCGCACCGCTCTCCGCGGGGGGGGGGAATATGCCGATCTTTTCTACGAGCGGACCGTCTCCACCACCCTGTCGAAGGAAAACCGAAGGATGGAAAAGGCGCTGGGATCTGAAGATGTGGGGGTGGGACTCCGGATCATCGCGGACGGCTGCGCCCACTACGGCTACACGAATGACGTAACCGAGAAAGGCCTCCTTGATCTCGCGGAGGCCCTGGCGCGTGAAGCCAGAGGAAGAAGCCGGGAGACCTCCCTTCAGATGGAAAAGAAAGATGCCGGAACGCGGCACCCGGTCAAGCGCTCGCCGGAAACGGCCGACTTGGAGGACAAAGTCAGGATCGTGAAGCGCGCCGATGAGCGGGCGTGGTCCAAGTCGGACTTGCTGGCGCAGGTACGCGTGGCCTATGGCGACACACATCGGGAAATCGTCGTGGTCAATTCGCGGGGTAGGTTTTCCGAGGATCTGCAAACCCGCGTGGTCTTAAGCATTCAGGCGGTGGCGCGCAAAGGCGAATTGGCCCAGACCGGCTACGAAGCCGTGGGCGGGCTGCTCGGGCTCGAGCTGTTCGACGAGAAGAAGCCGGAGGACGTGGCCGACCGGGCCGTTCAACGGGCGCTCATGGCCTTGGGAGCCGCGCCCGCGCCGAAAGGAAAGATGCCGGTGGTTATCGCCTCAGAGGCCGGCGGCACCATGATTCACGAAGCCGTTGGGCACGGGCTGGAGGCCGATCTTGCCCGCGAGGGACTTTCGGTTTACCGGGATCGAATCGGCGAGAAAGTCGCCAACGACCTGGTGACGGTTATCGACGACGCCACACTCCTGAACAAGCGCGGTTCATTCACGTTCGATGACGAAGGATCGCCGGCGCAGAAAAAGGTTCTGATCGAGAAGGGCGTACTTAGGGGATACATGTACGACATGACGTATGCGCTCAAGGACGGGCGGGAATCTACCGGGAACGGGCGGAGACAATCCTATCGGTACAGGCCGATCGTTCGCATGACCAACACATTTGTCGCACCCGGCCCGCATTCTCCCGAGGAGATTCTCAGCTCAACCGATACGGGTCTCTTCGTCAAAAAGATGGGGGGTGGGCAGGTGAACACCGTCAATGGCGACTTCATTTTTGAAGTCATGGAAGGCTATCGGATCGAGGGTGGGAAGATGGGGGAGCCGGTCCGAGGGGCCACTCTTGTTGGGAACGGCCCCGACGTGCTGAAGATGATCGATCGGGTGGGCAATGACCTGGGGTTTGGGATCGGGACCTGCGGCAAGGATGGTCAGGGCGTCCCCGTTTCAGATGCTATGCCTACGACACGAATCCCGGAAATCATCGTGGGCGGCGGCGAGTGAGACCCGACTGCGCTTAGGGCGTACAGTCGGCGGACTCCCCCGATCCCGCTCGGGCCAGCGCGAAGTCATCGTAGTCTGCTTCGGCCGATGAATCCGTGGCGTTCGCGTCGGTGAGAATTCCGATGGCTTGGACGTCCGGAGCCGATTTTCCAAAGAATCGCCGGTAGTCACTGCAAACGTTAACCGATTCTTCAATCCACAGCCCCTTCTTCTCTTCACCGCTTTCAAGTACCACGATCTGGTTGTACCCCCTGCCCGTTCGAACCGAATCTCCCACCGGGAGGCCCGTGCTCCAGACATATTTGAGCGCATTCGGGTAGATCTGGATCCCGCGCCGCTCGAAGACCACGTACACACCGGCGGCACTGTCATTTCTCAGCTTCTCGTTCGCCCTTGGAGGGAGTTGATGCACCCGCCAGCGAAAGCGCAGAAACGGGAATTCGCTCGGGTCCCATTCTGCCTTTTTCACGATCTTGATCGATTCACCCCGGTCCAAGGCGTGTAGGTACCGTTCTCCACTTTCCTCGATCACTTCGTAGGGCGCGGGGGGCTTATCGCGCGACTTCTTCCAACCTGCGGGGAAGCGACCGACCGCGGATGAGGAAAAGTCTTCAAGAATACGGATGCCCGGCTCCGCCATCGCCGGAGTGGACGAGTGGACCAGTGACCCAGTGATCAAGGGGACAAGCGCAACAAGCCGGAAAGCAGGGATGCGACTATAGTTCTTCACTTGACCACATGATCACTTGACTACCTGAACACGTCTCTTCTGGATCACTTGTCCACTCTCCTCCGCGGCGGCGCCGGTATCTTGAGCCGAACCATCTTGTCCAACAGACCTTTCCGGCTGAGGCCCAGCTCGCGGGCAAGCCTGGCCTTGTTCCCACGGGTCCGCTCGAGTCCATCCCGGATGATCCCCTCTTCGACTTCCGCCGTAATGTCCTTCATCGAAGTACCCCTTTTCACTCTTGATCGTTTGACCAGGCCCGTGCGGAGCCGCTCGGAGACCATGTCCGCCGTCAGGCGGGAAGCGCCCGGATGGAGGGTTATCATCCGCTCGATCTCGTGCTCAAGTTCGCGGACATTCCCCGGCCAATCGTACCGGTCGAAGGCCTCCAGAAGATTGGGGTGAATCTCCATGCGCCCGTTCTTGCCCCGCTTCTCCGCGAAATGGCGCACGAGCATCGGCAGGTCCTCTTTTCGATCCCTCAAGGGTGGGAGCGATATCTGAACAACATGCAGGCGGTAGTATAGATCGTCCCTGAATTTCTTTTGCTGTGCCATATGAAAGAGGTCCCGATTGGTTGCTGAGATGATCCGGGCACGCGTCGTGCGGGGTCCGTCGTCCCCCACTCTTGTGTAGGATCCGTCCTGGAGGACTCGGAGGAGTTTCACCTGGAGCGCGGCGCTCATCTCTCCCACTTCATCGAGGAAGAGCGTGCCTTCGGAGGCGACGTCGAACAGACCCCGCTTGTCCCGAATGGCGCCTGTGAACGCGCCTCGCGCATGGCCGAACAGCTCTGAATCGAGAAGCGTCTCCGTCAGCGCGGCGCAATTTTGTGCCACGAACGGCTTGTCCTTGCGCGCTCCGTTGAAATGAATGGCCTTGGCCACCATCTCCTTGCCGGTTCCGCTCTCGCCCTGTATGAGCACGGTAACATCGGATGGGGAAACTGTTTCGATCAAGCGATAGACCTTCTGCATCGCGGAACTGCGGCCCACGAGCGAATCGAACCGGTGCCGCTCCGTGAGATTCTGGCTCAAGACGGAGATCTGCTCCTCTTTCTCCCGGAGCTGCTCGGCAAACGCGCGCCGTTCCGCTTCCATCAATTTCTCCTGAGCCTCTTTCAATTCGGCAAGCGTACGTTCAAGCGCCTCATTCTTTTTCAGAAGGTCTGTCCGGAGCTCTCCTCGTTCTTGGAGGAGGCCACGGTACTCCACAGCCCGGCGAACGATCACGCGCAGATCCCCGGGCTGCCAGGGCTTGGTGATGTAGTGGTAGACCTTCCCGGCGTTGATGGCTTCGACCAGCGACTCGATGTCGGTGTACCCGGTCAGGATGATGCGAACGGCCATGGGCGCCGTATCGAGAGTCTTTTCCAGAAACTCGGTCCCGCTCATCCCCGGCATCCGCTGGTCGGTAATGATCACCGCCGAATCCGGGTTCCTGGCAAGCAGCGCCAGGCCCTCCGTACCGGACGTGGCCCCCAACACGTCATACTGTTCCTCCAAGGCGATCGTAAGGGCCTCGACAATGTTCGGCTCATCATCCACCACAAGGACTTTGTCTCGCTTCATGTAAGTGGTATTTCCCGGACCGGGAGGGAAATGGTGAACTTGGTGCCACGGCCGGGCGAGCTGTCCACCCGAATGCTGCCGCCATGTTTCTGGACGATGTTGTAGGAGATGGACAGACCCAGCCCCGTCCCCCTCCCAACCGGCTTGGTGGTGTAGAAGGGCTCAAAGATCTTCTTCTGTACTTCGGGCGGCATGCCGGCGCCGTTGTCCTCGATCTCGATTTCAACGCTGCCGTCTTTCCGGCGCGTTCGAAGCCAGAGGTCGCCGCGTTCCGAAATGGCGTCCACGGCATTCACCAGCAGGTTCAGGAAAACCTGGTTCAATTCGCTCGCGTAGCAACCGATCTTGGGGAGGGTGTCCAATTCCCGATGAATCTGGATGTTCTTTTTCATCTTGTTGTGGATCAGATTCAGGCTGCTTTCAAGGCCCTCGTGAATATCCACCCGCTTCCATTCGGCTTCGTCCAACCGTGAGAACGTTTTCAGGTCGCCCACGATCTTCCGGGCCCGATCGGCTCCCTCGTCCATTCCCTTGAGGAGCCTTTCCATTCTGTCAATGAGATCCGGGGCGGCTCCGGCGCGTTTCAGGCGGTCCACCAATTCCTGGAGGAGTTTCACGTTTGAATACACAAACGACAGAGGGTTGTTCAGCTCGTGCGCCACGCCGGCCACCAGTTGTCCGAGTGAGGCCATTTTCTCCGAGTGGATCACCTGAGCCTGAGCGTGCTTGAGCTCGCTGAGAGTCTGTTCCAGCTCTCTCGTCCGCTCCTTCACCTTGTTGTCGAGGTCGAGATTGAGACTCCGGATGCTCTCCATTTTTTCCCGGAGGGCCGCTTCCATCCGATTGAAGGCCATCGCCAGTCGCCCGATTTCGTCCTCCTCTCCAACGGACACGCGGCGGGTCAGATCCCCCGTGCCGATGTCGGACGCCGTCTGTGCCAGCTCGACAAGCGGCTGGGAGATGTCGTCCGACCAATAGACCACGACGCCCACGGCCACGAGAAGCAGGACCGCAAAGAAAACGATCAGGAGGCCCGGGTCGAGCGCTTGTATGGATTGGAGCGTGCTGGCAAGGTACGCCAGACTCACGGTAAAGACCGTGAGGGCGAGGAAGCTGGCCATGAGTTTCCATCGGAGGCTGAGGGCCCGCACGGTACCCACGATTTCGGGATGACGCTCCGAGAGGTGGGCGATGAAGGGCTTGAGAATGCGCCGATGCCAATTGGCCTGATACAGTCCGACGCCCAAGGCCGTCGGGATCAGGCCCGCGAAGAGCACGAAAGCCTTTCGCAGCGGCATGTCGAGGAAGAACACCTGCACGGGCACAAAGAACATGCCCGCCCCGGTCCAGAGGAGTAGGATCACCGCCGCAAGCTCGTAGGGAAACCGCAGGGCGACGAGTCGCGCCTGCCGCAGATTCTTTTCCTTGTGCGGCAGCCCCTCCACCTCGTGTTTCATGTATTCCAGAACCGGGTTCAATCGGAGCAGCGTGAATCCGATCACGAAGACCGGGTAGAACACCACGACGGGGATCGAGAAAGTGTACGCCACCCGCATTTGTTCGGGGGTCATCACGATCAGGCGGAGCGCGTAGAAATAGGAAAGCGTGATGGCCACAAATCCCAGGAAGGCCGCGGAGGCGAAGAGCTTTTCCAGGACGGTGAGGCGGAAACACGCGATGAAATCGTTCGGCCCCTGCAGGGTCTCCACGCGCCGACGCAGCAGATACCGCCACAGCAGGAGCCGGTCGATGTGAAATGCGGAAGTGGAGAGGATGTAGGCGCCCGACACGATGATGGCATCCACCCAACCCATCCCTCCCAAGGCGATCTGGAAAAAGAGAAAGACCGCGCCCACTCCGTACCAGAGGGCGAACGAAATCCCCGTTCCGAACCATGGGAGAACGAGGACCTGTCGGAGCGCCTCCCTCCCCTCAGGAGTGCCGGGGGTCGCCTTCGCCCATCCGCGTTTCATCTGGCGGTAGATGAGCGGGAGCACGGCCCCGACCTGAAGGAAAAGAACGGCAATAAAATTGATACCGACCAGACGCGACTGAAGACCGGTGTGGTGGATCGATATCAGAAAGAACCCGCCGAAGCCCGCCATTTCGCAGACGAAGAAAATGGCATGCGTCAGTGCGATCGCCAGGAAGGCGGTGCGGAAGTTCGACACGTCAGCATTCTACTCGCGGGTCATTGACATCGCCACATCGTGCACCGAGAATGAGCGGAGAGGTGACCCCTTGATTCAAACTGATTTTCTCGTGCTGGGCAGCGGCATCGCGGGCCTGAGCTTCGCCCTGAAGGCGGCGGATCATGGCGAGGTTATCGTCCTCACCAAGGCCGGCGAGAACGAATCCAACACCAAGTACGCTCAGGGCGGCATTGCATCCGTGATCTCGGAGGAAGATTCCTTTGACCTGCACATCGAAGACACACGCCGGGCCGGCGCAGGGCTGTGCAACCGCCGCACGGTTGAGTTGGTGGTCCGGGAGGGGCCGAGGATGATCCGCGAGCTGGTCGATCTGGGCGTACCCTTCTCGCGGCAGGAGGGAAACGGTGAGTTTGAGTTGGGCATGGAGGGGGGTCACACGAAGCGCCGTATTCTCCATGTGCGGGACTTCACGGGGCGGGAGATCGAGACCGCGCTCGTGGCGCGCATCCGGAACCGGCCGGAGATCCGTCTCCTCCAGTATCACACGGCTATTGACTTGGTCACGCGACGCAAAGCGCGTATCCCACCTCATGACGATCGAGTCATCGGCGTGTACACGCTCGACCGCGCGAACCAAAAGATCGAATCCTATTGCGCGCGTGTGGTGGTCCTGGCTACCGGAGGCTCCGGAAAGATTTATCTGTACACTTCCAATCCCGACATCGCCACGGCGGATGGCCAGGCCATGGCCTACCGCGCCGGAGCTGTGCTGGCCAACATGGAGTTCTTCCAGTTCCATCCCACGTGTCTCTACCACCCCAAGGCCAAATCGTTTCTGATTTCCGAGGCCGTTCGCGGCGAGGGCGCCGTCCTTCGGCTTCAGAATGGCGAACCGTTCATGAAAAAATACGATGAGCGCGGCGAGCTGGCTCCAAGAGACATCGTCGCCCGGGCTATCGACAGCGAGATGAAAAAACGAGGGGACGATTACGTTCTTCTCGATCTCACCCACAGGGACGGAGCGTTCATCCGGGAACGGTTCCCGATGATCTACGAGAATTGCCGTCAATACGGGTACGACATGGCGCGCGAACCGATTCCGGTTGTGCCCGCCGCGCACTATGGCTGCGGAGGCATCAAGGCGGATGAATGGGGACGATCCAGTCTCCCCGGACTCTACGCCATCGGAGAGGTCGCCTGCACCGGCCTGCACGGCGCCAACCGCCTCGCCAGTAATTCTCTTCTGGAGGCGCTGGTTTATGCGGATCGGGCGGCGGCCCAAGCGATCAAAACATTCCGTGATGAAAAGCTCGATTTCTCGTCGGTCCCGCCATGGGACGAAGGCACGGCCATCGACTCGGACGAAGCCGTCGTCATCTCCCAGAATTGGGACGAGATCCGCCGGCTGATGTGGAACTATGTAGGCATCGTACGCTCCGACAAACGGCTGGCGCGCGCGCGGCAACGGATCGATCTGCTCATGCGCGAGATCAACGACTACTATTGGAACTTCACGCTGACGTCAGATTTGATCGAACTTCGGAACGTGGCGGCGGCGGCTGAAGCCACCATCCGAAGCGCCCTCAGCCGCAAGGAAAGCCGCGGACTGCACTACAACTTGAGCTATCCCCTCTCGGACGAGCGATGCGCCAAGGACACGGATGTCAGGCGACTGCCCAGTTCCTCGTGCTGATCTCCTAGGCCGGTAGCCGCAGGCTTTAGCCTGCGCCTGCTTCGCGGGCTGAAGCCCGCGCCTACCACTTGATGACGGCTTCGCCGAGCGGACCCGTCACGACAAGTCGATAGTCCCGCACCAGGACATCATCCGTTAAGGGGCGCTTGTCCTTGTCGCTTGGCCGGTTGAAACGGATCAGGTAGGTCCGGTTCCACTCCTCGGCGGGGTGAAGATCAGCCGCATCGTCTTTGGACGACTTCTGGATTTTCGCCGGCTCCACCCTGGCGCCGTCCGGGCCTACGAGGTAGATGCGCCAGTGCGAATCGCGGCGATCGAAATCGTTCCAAGTCCGCTTCGGTGTGAAGGCCGACAGGTAGAAATCGGCATTCTGCTCCCATTCTTTCCGGGCCTTTTCACGCCGGGAGGCAACCTCTTGAGTGCCGAGATGAAAATCCAAGGTCTGACGGGCAACTGCCCGTTCGCGAAGATCGAGTGAATGGTAGGTGATGTAGCCCTCCAGATTCACGTCCAGAGCATCGTAGACGCGCACGTCTTTTGTCCACCGGTCGCTCGCCGGAGGCAGCACGAGCTTGTCGGGTGGGGTTCGGCCGAGACACCCTGAGAAGAAGGCCAGGAAACAAATCAGAACCCGGCTCCCGATCTTTTGTGCGTGCATCCCCATTAGCGCGTAGTATCGGGGATCGGGGGCGTCGGATCAAGTCGATCCTGAAAGTGAAAGACGCAGGCATGAAGCCTGCGCCTACCGTGGAAAAAGATTCTCGGGGGTAGCCGCGGGCCATGTTCCATGCCGCACCATCCGTGGTGCGGCGACATTTCATGGTCCCATACCCTCCGTGGCATGGGGCTTCAGCCCGCGCCTTTTCGTTAGACGCTCCAAGTGCGTCTAACAGAATGCGTAGCGGAGGGTCTTCAGACCCTCCCGACAAGAGGGAGCATCTGAAAATGCTCCCCTACGAATCGGCATTCCGTTCGAGGCTCTTAGCGTTTCCTCCGAGGCTTCGGAAGGTACTTTCCGATCAAAGGGGCGAGGCTTCGTCGGGTGGATGCCGGTATGCGCTTTGGATCGGTGATGATCGCGTTCTTGAGCGCCGAGCCGCACGAGCATGCGGCGGCCTCCGGTAGGATGGCCGCCACGGCCTTCACGATGGACTTCGCCGTTTCGGCATTCTGCTTCAAAATGCGGAGCACACTTTCAATGTTCACATCTTCTTCGGTCTCATGCCAGCAGTCGTAGTCGGTGACCAATGCGAGTGTCGCGTAGCAGATCTCCGCCTCCCGGGCGAGCCGCGCTTCCGAGAGATTGGTCATGCCGATTACGTCCACTCCCCACGAACGGAACACCTTCGATTCAGCGCGTGTCGAGAACTGAGGCCCTTCGATGCAGATGTAGGTCCCACCACGATGAACGGTTGCCCCTACTTTCGCGGCAGCATCGCCGAGAGCCCTCCCCAGGGAGGAACACAGCGGATCGGCGAAATTGATATGGACCACCACTCCATCCCCAAAAAAGGTCCGCGGCCGATTCAGAGTTCGATCGAAGAATTGATCGGGAACGACCATGTGCCCCGGCTGGATCGACTCTTTCATGCTGCCCACCGCTCCAAGCGAAACGATCTGTCGCACACCGAGCAGTTTCATCGCAAAGATGTTCGCCCGGAAATTCAATTCAGAAGGAAGGATTCGGTGCCCCACTCCATGACGCGGCAGGAAGGCCAGGCGACGTCCTTCGAGTTCGCCCAGGATGATGGAGTCGGAGGGATCGCCGAAAGGGGTGTGGACCTTCACTTTGCGCACGGCGTGCAGACCCTGCATATCGTACATGCCGCTCCCGCCGATGACGCCGAGGTCCGCGCGGGCATTCATGGAAGGCGAGGCCGGGTTATCTCAAGGATTCGAGTCCGCCGAAGAAGAAACACATCTCCCAAGCGGCCGTCTGGGGCCCATCGGACCCGTGAACAATATTCTTCTCTATCTCCGTTGCGAAATCCTTTCGGATCGTGCCGGGTGCGGCATCCTTGGGGTTCGTGGCTCCCATGATCTCGCGGTTCTTGAGGATCGCGTTTTCCCCTTCCAGCACAAGTGCCACGATCGGTCCGGACGACATGAATTTCGTCAGGCTCTCGAAAAAACCCTTGCCCTTGTGAACCTGGTAGAAGAATTCCGCTTCCGCCTTCGACAATCGCACCATTTTCAGCGTGACGATCCTGAGCCCGGCCTTCTCCCATCGGCGAATGACCTCGCCGATGAGTCCGCGTTCGACCCCATCCGGCTTCACCAGAGCCAGCGTCCGTTCATTCATCGGGCGCGTACCATAGCACAACCAGCGCGAAAGGGCCCTTCGATTCACTCAGTGCCTGAGGGGGTCCTGAGCGAATCGGAGGGCTTGTGAGCCGTTCGAGATTGACCCGGCCGCGGAGCCTCACCCGCGCCGGCTGCGGCTGTTTTTCCAATTCGCGCGTCTTCTCGCCCACGGCAAGTTGGAAGACCACCCCACCGGGCTCGGAACGAAACGTGTTCTTGTATCCCTCCCGGAAGTAGACGCCGCGGCACTCCAGAATCATCTCTTTGAGTTCATGTCCGGACGCTCCAACGGCACGTCCGACCTCCGCGACAGGGACGGCCGCCTCCGGCTGAAGCTCCACGCGGATCTTTTTTTCCCGCCATGATCCCTCCGTCTTCTTTACGCCCGGGATCTTCCGAACCGCGCGATCCACCGCATAGAGATCGAGCTCATCGCGCATCTCGCTCTTAAACCGCAGATCCATGTACGCTGTCGCCTTTTCCGCCTCGGCTGCCATAATCGTGTGGGGCAAGAACCCAAGCAGGACCGCCCAGGTCCAGGCACTCGCTCGCAGCATCAATTCGCCTTGCCGAGGATCTGCTTGATGAAAGGGGACTGGATCCCATCCGGATATTTCCTCTCGTGGGGCGGCTTGGCGGCCTCCTCCACAATCCCCTCGTGCAGCTTTTCCTTCCGGAACAAATCCAGGAGCGTGAGATCGATCTTGTTCTGCTTCCCTTCTTCCTCAATGATCGAGTAACTGCGCTCCACCGGGACGGGTTTCTTGTAGGGGCGGTCGTAGGCCGTAAGGGCGTCGAAGAAATCACACAGGGCGATCATCCGCGCCTGAAGGGGGAGGGCGTCACCCTTGATGCCGTTCGGGTATCCCGAACCGTCCAGTTTCTCGTGATGACCGCCGGCGTAGACGCAAACATTCTTGAGGTGCTTCGGGAAGGGGATGCGCGTCAAAATCTCGATGGACTTTACGACGTGATCTTCAATCTCCTTCCTTTCCTTGGAGGTCAGGCTGCCGCGTCGGATGGAGAGATTCTCGTATTCAAACTCCGTGATGAGCGGCTGCTCCTGGCCCGAGGGATCGGTGTACCGCTTTTTCGCGATCTCCTGGAGGCGCGCGGCCTTGTCATCCGCCACCACGGTCGGAATGTACACTTGCTCCACAAATTTCAAGTCATCTTCCAGTTGCCGCACCTTCTCCTGTGCCTCCGACTCCGTCTTTCGGGCGCCCTCCACTCCCAACCCTTCCCGGGCGATTCGCTCAAAGCACTCCCGCAGGGTCCGCTCCTTCACATAGTGGAATCGCTGCCGAATCGCCTCCAATTGGTCCTTGGTCAGCTTGTTCTCCTTGTCCAACACCGTTTCCCGAACGCCGATCTTCCCAATGTCATGGAGGTAGGCGGCAATATAGATTTCCTCCAACTGGTCCTCGCTCAGCTTCACTTCCTTGAACGGCCCATCCTGCTGGCGAGTGACGGCATCGGCCAGACGCATGGTGTACTCGGCCACGCGCACGGTGTGCCCGGCCGTGTGGCGGCTTCGAGCGTCGACCAGCACGCCGCAGTACGTGACGAGGGCGTTGAACGTGGTCTTCAATTCCTTGACGAGGCGGACGTTGTTGATGCTGATCGCAGCCTGGCTGGCCAGCGAGTAACTGATATCGCGGTCGCTCGCGGAGAAGGGCTGCACGGCCCCGTTCCCATCCAGCTTGTTGAGGAGTTGGAGCACGCCGATAATCTGCTCTTCATGATCGCGCATGGGAATGGCCAGAATCGACTTGGAGCGATACCCCGTTCGCTCGTCGAACGCGCGATTGAATTGATAAGGGACAGTAGGAGGAAGGGTATATACGTCGCCAATCATGAGAAGCTCTCCGCGCAGGGCGACATACCCTGCGATGCTTTTCTCGTTCAGGGGCATCTTGAACGCGTTGAAAGGTTCCATCTTCCCAGCCCTTTCCAACGAATCGTTCTGGGCCACCTCAAAGCTGAGTTGTTCGTGCTCAACGATGTAGAGGCTTCCGGCATCCGCCCCGACGAAACCGCGCGCTTCGTGGACGATTTTTTCAAGGAGGACTTTGAGGTTCCGCTCGGAGGTCAGCGCGATGCCGATGAGGCACATCCGCTTGATCTGATCTTCCAGATCGACGACGCGGTCGACGAGTGATTCTTTGAGAGTCACCCCACCACTCCCTTTGTGGATCTCACATTTGAGATTTGAGATTTGAGATCTTGGGACGCAGGGCAGATCACAGCAGCCCCACCGCTTTCAGGCTTTCCACGGCGGAGGTCCGATGCGTAGCCGCCCAGAAGATCCGCCCGCAGCCATGGCAGCGAGAAAACTCGGGTTGGGTGGAATACACATAAGGCGGTACGATCCGCTCCACGTCCGATCGCGACACTTCATCCAGTTCAACGTTGCACCTCAGGCAGCGCGTGAACAGTCGGTCGCCGGACACCCGCAGATCGAGCTCACGACAAAGATCCCGGAGCTGCTCAAGAACCCGATCACTGCCGATCCAGCAGCGGGCTTCCGGCGGCAATCGTCCCATCAAGTCCCGGTCGCGCGTCAAAACAATCCTCCCCGTTTCACGCCGTCGTTTGAGAATTTCCCGATCGGACCATCGCCGGTCGTATTCACAATCATACCCCAGGATCCGAAGCCAGGTGGCCAGCCGACCCAGCATGACATCCGCAATGAAAAGTCGGGAAGAAAGAGCAGACGAGCACCGTTCGCCCGTCGTCCATCCCGCCCCGAGAGGCCCTTTCAGGCCGAACGGCCCCGACCGCTGACTCCCGAGGTCCGAGAGTCCCCCGCGGAACAGCCTACTCCCCCATGATGCGGACGATGAACTTCCGTTTTCGAGGTCCGTCGAATTCACCGAAGAAAATCGCTTGCCATTGGCCCAGCACCACCTTGGATTCCATGACGGGCAGCGTGATATCCGCGCCCACCAGGATGGATTTCATGTGCGCGCTGGCGTTCTTCCCGTACAGATTGTGGCGGTAGGTCGGTTTGTTCGGAATGAGCTCCTCGAGAAAATCCTGAATGTCCTTCGGGAGGACGCTGTCGGTATTGGAGAGATACACACCGGCGGTGGTATGGCCCGAGAAGACAAAGGCAATCCCCTCATGAATACCGCTTTCCGATACGGCCTGCTGAATCCGGTTGGTCACGTTCAAATCCTCGACCTTTTTCCGGGTTTCCAGTTCGATGGTCGTCGTATGGATGCGCACTCCGCGGATATTAGGACAAACGAGAACCCTAATCAACTGCCAGCCACGGACGGTGCGGTGCCCCGCCCTCCGGGCCGACCACGATGGGAGGCCACTGCAGGCGGGGTGCCAGCCACGGACGGTGCGGTACCCCGCCCTCCGGGCCGACCACGATGGGAGGCCACTGCAGGCGGGGTGCCGGCCATGGATGGCGCGGTCCCGATCCTGCCATGCGAGCCAGGGAGGGCGAGCACAGGAGATCGGTGTCCTTTTCAGCCGTTCCGCCGGGCACGGCACGCCCCGGAGCGGGGGCGTGTTCTCAGAGCGTCTAACAGAAAGCGTAGGGGAGGGTCTTCAGACCCTCCCGACAGGAGGGAGCATCTAAAGATGCTCCCCTACGAATCGGCATTCCGTTAGACTGAGGGCTGATGGCCGAACGCTTACCCTCAGATGAACGTCAGCCAGTGATGATAGTCCGCATCCTCACCCCGAACGACCTGGAAAAAGCGTTCTTGGAGCGATTTCGTAGTCTTCCCCGGCCGTCCGGTCCCGATCTTGCGATTGTCGATCTCCCGGATGGGCGTGATCTCCGCCGCCGTGCCGGTGATGAAGACCTCTTCCGCCGTGTACAGTTCATCCCGCGTGAAGACCTGTTCGGAAACCTTCATGCTGAGATCCGAGGCGAACTCCATGATCGTGTCGCGCGTGATCCCGCCAAGGATGGCCGTGAGGGGCGGCGTTTTGATCGCACCCTTCCTCACCATGAAGAGGTTTTCTCCGCTACACTCGGAAACGTACCCTTCCGCGTCCAACATGATGGCTTCGTCGTACCCCGCGTCCACCACTTCCTTCTTGGCCAGAATGGAATTCACGTAATAGCCGGGCGCTTTCGCCTTCGTCATGCTCGCGTTGATGTGATGGCGCGTGAACGACGAAACCTTCGCCCGGATGCCGTTCTTCAGTCCATCCTCGCCCAAATAAGTCCCCCACGGCCAGCACGCAACCGCAAGCCGGATCGGCGGGTTCTTGATGAGAAGTCCCATTTCGCCGTCCCCCACAAACACGATCGGACGGATGTAGCCTTCCTTCAATTTATTCTCCAGGAGGACCTGAGCGCACGCCGCCGACACTTCTTCCTTGTTGAAAGGAATCTTGATCCCCAGGATGAGGCACGACTCAAACAAGCGGTCAACGTGGTCCCGCAACCGAAAGACGGCGCTCCGGCCGTCACTACACTTGTAGGCGCGGATACCCTCAAACGCGCCCCATCCGTAATGCAGCGTATGCGTCAGCACGTGGACCTTGGCCTGATCCCACGCCGTCATTTTCCCGTCGAGCCAGATCTTGTCGGTCTTCTGCATTTCAGATAACTCCCATTTCCAATATTAGTGCGTCCAACAGAATGCGTAGGGGAGGGTCTTCAGACCCTCCCGACAAGAGGGAGCATCTGAAGATGCTCCCCTACGAATCGGCATTCCGTTAGACACTCTCATTTCTTGAACATCTTCTTCCAAATGGTCTGCTCTTTTCCCTTTCGCACGGTGCTCATTCGAATTTCACGCATGGCGTCCAAGTTGTCCGGATTGCACCGGACGGCCGCCTCGAACTGCTGCTCGGCTTTCTCCATCTGCCCTTCGGCCTTGTAAATGCTCCCGAGAAAGACATACGGTCGATCCATCTTCGGGTTCAAGTCGATGGCCTTGCGCAGAAAATCCTTTGCCTTTTCCTTTCCACCGGGCGATGAGCCATCTTTGAACAAGGCCCAGCCGAGATGGGCGAGATAGTCCGCCTCCTTGGGATTAAGCTCCACCGCCTGCTGGAATGCTTTCACGGCGGGGCCGTATTCCTTGCGTTTGAGAAGGTTCATTCCCTTGCTGTAGTGAATTTCGGCATTGACGATACTCTGCATGTCCGTGCCTTCCTGCCCGCCTTTGGGCGCGTTCATCACGGTGGCATCATAGGCTTGCCGTGTGGCATCGTCCGAGAGCGTCGAGTACGCCGTGTTGATGTGCGAGAAGACCTGTTCGGCCATTTTTCGCGTGTCATCGCCCTGGCCGGTGAAACGGTCGGGATGGTACTGGCCCGCCATCGCAAAATAGGCTTCCTTCACGGCCTCCCGACCCGCCTGGGGGGAGACACCCAGAACTTCATAAAACGTCTTGTCGTTGTATTCACCCAGCAGCCGCTTGAGCTGGTCTCGCGCCCCGAAGGCGCCGATCCTTCTTGAGGTGGCGCCCGTGCGCAACGCCGTCTTATCCGCCGCCGTCTCGATGAGCCCCGTTTGGACGCAGAAATACAGGAATCGATATTTCGGGAGCTCTTCCAGCCGGGGATCGACCAGCAAACTCTCCACCGTCCCCTCGGCGGGCACTTTGAAGTAGAAATCCCGCTCCGGCGGTGAGATCTGAACTTCGGAGGAGACCATGTCCATCGATTCCTGGCGCATGTAGAAGTTTCCACGAACCAGATTGAATTCTTTCCGCAGAAAATCCATGCCCAGGCGCTGCGAGATCCCCGAGTAGATCACCGAAAGCACCGGCTGCGGGTGTCCGGACAGGTGGCCGCCGCCGTCGGCGTCAAACTCAAATTCTCCGGAAGTCCACTCAAAGGCATTCCAGATTCGTTCCATTTGTTGGCGCCCCAGCCATTCTTCGAGCTCGGCAGCCTTGAGGAAGCCCATCTTCACAAACAACTCACCCTGGCGGATGGAGGTGCCCTCCATGATGCGGAGGGAATCGCCGAGCGCTTCCTGGGACAGTTTCCCCGCCTGCACCAACATCTGGCCGAGGCAGTCCCGGAGGGCGTTCGACCTCGTCTCGAGGATACTGCCCTTGCGGAAAAATACGGCCTTGCGGAGATCTTTCCGCTTTAGGAGCAGGACGCCGGTCTTCTGGTGCCGATGGAGTTGATAAAGGAGCCGCGGCACTCGGACATCCTTGACCTGGCCGGATTCTCGCGAAGTTGACATCGGATCATTTTACCGCCGGAAGGCCCTCCTCCACAACACGTATGGAAGGTTCCGGTGGACTACCGAACGGCCCGCTTGAAATGAAGACCCGGTCGGAACTTGGGCTGGCGCGACGCGGGAACCTTGATCTCCTTGCCCGTCTGGGGGTTTCGCACCGTCCGGGCTTTTCGATCCACCACGGTGAACACGCCGAATCCCACGAGCGAGACACGCCCTCCCCGCTTCATCGCGCGGGTCACGTGAAACGTGAACGAACGGAGGGCTTTGTCGGCCTCCGCTTTGGAGATGCCGGCGTCCCGCGCAATCGCTGCAAGAAGCTCCGCTCGTTTCACGCGAGTCTTTATACCTGCATGGAAGCGAAAATCAAGGGAACACGAAACCCCGCGGATGGAGCTTTCTGATATGATTCGCGGCCACCATGAAGAAACGGCGCATGGACCCCATACCCCCTCCTCTCGCCGTCCCCGCAGTGAAACGGAGGGTGAGGCCGGAAAAAGACTGGGAGGCGAAGCTTGCGGGACTGAGACGAGCGGGACTCTGGCGTTCCATGCGGGAGATTCAGTCGTCCCAAGGACCCGAGGTGAATCTGAACGGTCGAAAGGTCGTCATGCTCTGCAGCAACAACTATCTCGGCCTAGCCGGGCACCCCGCTTTGAGGTCCGCGGCCATCCGGGCGGTGGAACGGTATGGAGTGGGATCGAGCGGCGCGCGGCTGATCTCCGGCGCCATGTCGCCCCACAAGCAACTGGAGGAACGCCTGGCCGCGTTCAAACGGGCGCCCGCTGCACTCGTGTACAACTCGGGGTACCACGCCAATCTCGGATTGCTTCAAGCGCTGACGGGGCCGGACGACGTCGTATTTTCAGACGAGCTCAATCACGCCTCGATCATCGATGGCTGCCGCCTTTCACGCGCAAGGATTATGGTCTATCGACATGGGGACATGGACCATCTGGAATCTCTGCTGAGACGCGTTCGGACAAAGAAGAAGCTCGTGGTGACCGACACGGTCTTTGGCATGGATGGAGATCTGGCACACCTGCCTGAGTTGGTCCACCTCTCGGAGCACCATGGCGCCCGGCTGATGGTTGATGAAGCGCACGCCACGGGAGTGTTCGGTCCCCGGGGGGGGGGGCTCGCGGAGGAGTTCGGACTCCAGCATCGCATCCCGATTCAGATGGGAACGCTGGGCAAAGCCCTGGGATGTTTCGGCGCCTACGTGGCCGGTTCGCGTGCGCTGATCGACCTGCTGATTAATACGTCACGCAGCTTCATCTTTACCACCGCGCTGCCCCCGGCCGTATGCGCCGCCGCCATCGCGGCTATCGATCTCGTGGAAAAAGGAACCGCGCTCAGGGAACGACTGTGGAGTCGAGTTCGTCAGTATACCCGGGGTCTCACCGCCCTCGGAGTCGACGCGCAACCGCAGAGCCCCATTTTGCCGATCGTTCTCGGAGAAAACGCCCGGGTCATGCGTACGTGCGAGTCGCTCCTCGGGCGCGGGGTATTTGCCCAAGGCATACGCTACCCGACCGTTCCCAAGGGCACCGCCCGACTCCGCACCTCCTTGATGGCGACGCATACTCGGGACCACATCCGAACCGTCCTGACCGCCCTGAAAGCCGTTCTGAATCAGGCTTAACTCAAGGCTACACGTTGCACGGCTCGATTCGCCAGGCGCGCCACTTGCACTGGTGGAGGAGGTCGTCGTGAAAGTACCGGAGAGCCGGCGTGGAACCGCCACGGATGAGTTCCATCGCTCGGGTGGGATCCAAGTACAACCGTTCCGACAATCCGTGCTCACTTTCCCCTCGCGCCAGTACTTGATCGGAAGGGCGCGCATGATCGAGGATCCGGCCGGCCGGGCACAGCTTGTTGCTCAGCCCCTGCGATCGAATCTCGAGCGCGAGGTCGTTGTCCCACACATGGAGGAAACGCTCGTCCACCATGGAAGTTCTCATGAATACACTGCGTCGCACGAACGGATAGGCCCCGCCCTCCACTTCGATGGCTTCCGGGGGCAACCCCGCCTCGGTGGGGCGGACCCCTCTGCGATTCGGGACGCGGCCATGCAGGTTCATCCAATCATGTCTCCGGCTCATGTAGGGAATGCAGGATGCGGTGTACCGGATCGTCCCGTCCGTCGCCAGGGCCAGCGGCGTGACTTCCCCTACCCCTCCGGTCCGACCGCTCGCTTCCAACAGCGCGGTATCCCATCCGGGAAGCACCTCCACATCATCGGCGAGCGCGCCCATCAGGTCCGCTTGCGCAAGTTGGAAGAGAAGCTTGTAGGCCCGAATCGTGGAGCGGTGGCCCTGTGAGAAGACCACACCCAATTCAGGAAGATCATTCCGAGTCGCACGGAGGTATTCCTGAGTTCCGTCCGAACTCCGGTTGTCATACACGATCAGCTCATACGGCGAGATCGTATTCCTGCGGACACTTTCGACGAGGATCGCAAGCGAGTCACGCCGATTCCAAGTCGAGACGGCGATCGACAGCGCGGGCGAACACTCCCCTCTCGGCGGCAGGAACTCGAAGCCAGGCACATCGAGGGATGTTTGCGCAACGGCCAGAAGATTCTCCACCCGGCTCAGGGAGGGCGAATCCAGGCCGAGGAGATTGCTCAGTTTTAGATCCAGATAGAGAAAGAAAAAGTCATCGGGATCCCGCCGCAAAACCCCGCCGAGAATTCGACGAACCGACGGGATGTCATTTTTCTGAATCCCGGCCACGGCCAAGGCGTCCAGATACACGCGTTCGGCAGGCGTGAACGGACCGTTTTCGGCCTCGCGCGCGAGGCGGTCGAACGCCCAGTCCAGGTGCTTGCGCCATTCGGCATCATTTGAGATCGCACCCCGCAACTGGGCGAAGCACGCCTGCCGGATTTCGTCGAGATGGAAGGGCGCCGGTTCGCGCGAGGTCACACCTTCCCCGTTTCGGCCGCCCGCGCCGCGGCCTGGGCCAGCACGCGAACCCCTTCAATGAAAATCGAGAATCGCTCGTCCTTCGTCAGTCCCTTCCTGTAGCGATAGTAGATTTGCTGGAGAACCACCGCCGTCTTGAAGAGGGCGAATGCGTAGTAGAAAGACAGGTGGGTGACCGCTCGCCCCGTCTTTTCCGCGTATCGCGCCGCCAACTCCTTGCGGGTTGGGTTTCCCGGCAGATGGGTAGGCCCGAACCCGAGGGCTTGAAGCTCAAATCCATCGTCCTCCTGCACCCAGTATCCCAGCGTGGTGCCCAGGTCCATCCACGGGTCCCCCACGGTGGACATCTCCCAGTCGAGGACTCCGATGATCCGGGTCAAATCCGCCGGGTCAAGGACCACGTTGTCGTACTTGTAGTCATTGTGAATGATGCCCGCGCCGCTCTCCGGCGGCCGATTCGCCTCGAGCCACTTTGCCGATGCGTCGATTTCGGGAATCGAGTCGGTCTGGGAGTCCGCGTAGCGTCGCGTCCACCCCGTCACTTGACGCTCCACATAACCCTCCGGCTTGCCAAGATCTCCCAATCCCGCGGCCTTGAAATCGATCTGGTGCAGCACGGCGAGATTGTCGATAAGCGACTCGCCCATTTTGCGAAGGGTTTCCGGTGTGAGGGACACGCCCTCAGGAATCTGGCGGCGCAGGATGACCCCTTTGATCCGCTCCATCAGATAGAACGGCGCCCCCAACACCGAGACGTCTTCGCAGTAGAGGATCGGCCGAGGAGCGGGAGGATAGACGGCGTGGAGCTTCGAGAGAATCCGATACTCCCGTCCCATGTCGTGCGCCGTCTTGACCTTGCTCCCGAAGGGAGGGCGCCGAAGGATCCATTCGTGCCCACCCGCTCGCACCAGGTAGGTCAAGTTGGAATGCCCGCTGGGAAACTGCTCAATGGCCAAAGCGCCCTCGGGTTCTCCCAATTCGCGCGCAAGAAGTTGACCCAGAGCAGCCGGGTCGAGTTCCTCGCCCGGTCGCGGGGGCCGGGCACCGTCTACCACCTCCCTCAGATGTTCACCCCGTGCTGTTTGAGCAGGCGCCGCGCCACAACCACCTTGTGCACCTCGTCGGCCCCGTCGTAGATGCGCGAGGCCCGTTCATTCCGATAAAAGAAAGCCAGCGGCGTATCATCCGTTACACCGAGTGCGCCATGGACCTGGATGGCGCGGTCGATGACTTTTCCCATCACGGCCGCCACATAGAACTTGATCAGGGAGACTTCTTCCCTCGCCTCGTACAGCCCTTCGTTCTCGATTCTCCACGCCGCATGCAGGACCATCAGCCGGGCCGCCTGAATTTCCGCGCGGCATTCCGCTATCCACTCCTGAACGATCTGCTTGGAGCCGAGCATCTTTCCAGGTGACATCGGACGCGTGGCCGCGCGATGGCACATCAATTCGAATGACCTCTCACAAATTCCGATCCACCGCATGCAATGGTGAATCCGACCCGGTCCAAGCCTCTCCTGCGCAATGAGGAATCCGGTACCCTCCTCCCCCAGCCGGTTGGCTTGGGGAACGCGGCAGTTCTGGTAGATGATTTCGGCGTGGCTCGCGTAGTCGTCGCCCTTATGACCCATGACGGAGATATTCCGGACAAGGTTGAAGCCCGGTGTGCCCGTGGGAACGATGATCTGACTTGCCTGCATGTGGGGTTCGGCCTCGGGATTCGTGACGGCCATGACCACCGCAAACGCGGCGCCGTCGGCCGCCGTGGTGAACCACTTCTGTCCGTTGATCACATAGTCGGTGCCGTCCTTCACGGCCTTCGTCTCCATCCAGGTGGGATTCGAGCCGGGCAGCTCGGGCTCGGTCATCGAGAAACAGCTCCGGATTTCTCCTTTGAGGAGCGGAGTTAGGTACTTCTGTTTCTGCTCCGGGGTGCCATACTGCATCAGGATCTCCATGTTGCCGGAGTCGGGCGCCTGGCAATTGAAGAGGTAATGGCCCAATGGGCTCCGGCCCAGTTCCTCGCTGATCTGCGCGTGCTCCAGAAGCGAAAATCCCGCTCCGCCGAACTCCTGGGGCACCTGAGGACACCATAAACCCGTCTGCTTGACTCGCTCCCGTTTCCCGGCAAGAACGGGGACCATCACCTTGAAGCTTTTTGTGGCGAAATCCCTTTCCAGCGGATACACCTCCTTCTTCATGAACTCGCGAATCATCGCGATGACGGTGCGCATTTTTTCTGAGACTGCGAAATCCATGGATTCCCTATCGATAGGTCCAGAGGGACGAGTCCAAGTGCGGCAGGGCATTGAAGGTGCTGAGCGTAAAGTGCTCGCCTGAGAACAGGAACTCCGTCAGTGCGGAATTCCGGATCACCCACGCCAGGCTCAAGGTTGTCTTCTCGTCCGTACCCAGCGCGCAATGCAGGGCGATGGAAATCGGCCCACCCGAGGTAAACGCGACCAGTTTCTGGCCCTTCGACGCCGCTTTCCGCATGGTGTCCAGAGACGATCGAACCCGCTCGATAAACGCATCCCATCGCTCCACGCCCGGCCAGTTGAAGGACCCCCCCACCCAAAGCTTCATGATTTCCTGGAAGACAAGCTGGAACTTTTTCGATGCCTCCTCCCGCCCGTTCGATTTCTGGAAGTCGTCGACGAGACTCCTGACATTGTCGTACCGGCCAACCAGTTCGGGAAGGGCCTGTCGAGTGAGTGTTTCCCAATCGTATTCATCCAAACCCGGAAGGACTTCGGCCTTCGGCCACGGAGAGCCATTTTGGAGCGAGGGAGCCGAGGCCAACTCGGCCGTTTTCAGATGTCTCTTCCTCGGTCCCACGAACACGCGATCGAAGCGCATGCTACGCTCATGCCAGAAAAGGCCGAGACGGCGCGACTGTTCTTCGCCCACATCGGAGAGGCGGTCATAGTTCTCGTCCAACCACGAGGCCTGACCATGTCGTACCAAAGTGAGTGTGCTCATATCTTGCCGTCGCGAGTGTTTCGAGCCTACGCGCGGCTTTTTGTTCTGTCAAAGCCGCCCCTCAATCGGGGCGAAGGCTCGACAGAAGGAGGCGCCGCATGAGCGGGATTGGCGCAGGTTGCCCCGTCCAGATCTGAAACGACTCCGCCGCCTGGTAGAGAAACATCGCCCACCCTCCCAGCGTTCTCCGACCGGCCTTCTTCGCCGCCTTCAAGAAAGGCGTCTCGAGCGGGCGGTAGACGATGTCAGCAACCCGCGCCTGGCGGGGAGAATCCTGGAATGGAAATCGAATGGCGCTCCGTCCGTCCAATCCGACGGATGTGGTTTGAACGATCAGATCGGCCCCCTCGGCGGCGTGTTCCATGGAAGTTCGATCCAGCGCAGCGCTTTCCACGATGGTCTTGCGCGTCACCGTCCTCACATTAACGGCCAGGCTCCGGGCCCTCGAGACCGTGCGATTCAGGATGATGATCGAGCGTAACCCGCACGGCGCCAGTGCGTGCGCCACTCCCTTCGCGGCGCCTCCCGCACCGAGAATCACCACTCTTTTCCCACGCGCGTCGAAGCCGAATTCCTTCTTGATCGCCGCCAGGAATCCCGAACCATCCGTGTTGAATCCCTCCAGTCGGCGGCCGCGAACGCGGATGCAATTTACAGCCCCGCACACTTTTGCTTCAGGTGAAAGGTGATCGATGAATCGCAGAACCGCCTCTTTGTGAGGCACGGTTACGTTCATCCCCAAGGTACGAGCGTGCGGAGCAAGCCCGAAAAACGGCCGGAGCAAACGATGAGGAAGCCGCAGGGGAACATACACATGGGGCAGCCCCACTTTCTTGAAGGCTGCATTGTGGAGGAGGGGCGAGAGCGAATGGGAGACCGGGTCCCCAATCAGCCAAGCGACGCAGGGATTCGATCGTCTTTCCACTCGTCGTCCGTGCAGCGGAGCGGAAGGGAGCGTCTGAGGCTCAATCTTTTCTATCACGCCCCAAGCGATGGAATGTTTGCGCCGCCCTTTTCGCTCGTGGGTCTTGCTTGGCTTCGCGCAAGGCCCACGTCCAAGGACGGCGATATGAAACCAGATGATGATGCGGCGCGGAGTGGATGTCTTTGGCGATCTGCCGCTTCAACGCATCCACGGAATCAAATTTCTTCTCTGACCGAATTCGCTCCAGGAGCTCGACGCGCAAGGTCCGCCCGTAGAGCGGTTTCTTCCATCCTGGGATGTGTACCTCCAGGCTGAGCGTCTTCCCTCCCACCGTGGGATTGGTGCCAATGCTCATGACGGCCGGTAGCCGCTCGGGGGGATATTTACCCCTGTCCATCTCCACCCAAACCGAGTAGATGCCCTTGGCCGGGATCACCGCGTCACCCACATCCAGGTTCGCCGTGGGGAAACCGATCCTGGAACCGAGCCCTCGCCCCTTGCGGACAACTCCGATCAACACGTAGGGACGCCCCAGGAGTTTCCGGGCTTCCGCCACTTCGCCCGCATTGATCTTCTCCCGAATCAGTGTGCTCTTGATGAGGACCCCGTGCCGGCGGATCGGCGCCACGACCTGAAACTGAAATCCCCATTCCCGGGCCAGTTTCTCCAACAGGGCAGAATCACCCTCCCTATCTCTCCCGAAGAAGAAGTCATAGCCCACGATCAACACCCGCGCGCCCAGCCCCTTCACCACATAGCGCCGCACAAAATCCCTCGGAGCGAGACGCGCCGTACTGTGGCTGAATCGAAGAACAAACAGGTGGTCCACTCCCGAAGACCGGATCTGGCGAATTTTTTCCGGGAGAGGGGTCAACAGCCTGAAATCCGCCGCCTTGCCGAGGACCTTTCCGGGATGCGGGTGGAGCGTCACGATCACCGATTGGAGACCGGCCCGTCGGGCCGTCTCGCGGACGCGCCGGAAAATCTCCTGATGTCCCAAGTGCACACCGTCAAAATTCCCGATCGTGGCAACGGTCCCGACCTTCCTGCTCCGTGCAGCCAGGATTGAAGCTCGAATCGATTTCAAACCGGTGTGGGCACGCATAGAATGCGGACACCCAAGCTATCCTCTCGATCCTTCGATGTCAACGGAACGGGCATGATGTAGACTACGCGCCATGATCATGCACGCCTACATCGTCAAGGAGTTCCTCATTCCTTGTCTCATCGGCTTCTGCTTGTTCACATCCGTATTTCTCTCGGACAAAATTCTCCGCTTGCTGGACCTCCTCCTCACCCAGGGCGTGCCCTTCGCCGTGATTGCGCGACTCTATCTCCTCTCGCTTCCCTCGTTTCTCCCCATCACCATCCCGCTTTCATTCCTTGTGGGCCTCACGGTCGGGTTCGCCCGACTGTCCGCCGACGGCGAGTACATGGCGATGAGAGTGTCCGGCCGGCCGTTCCGGTCGCTCCTGGTTGCGCCGGCCGTCTTCGGGGTGATCTTCTACTCGCTTTCCATGTATGTTTCCGTCTACGCCCAGCCCAAAGCCGCCATGTCCTTCAAAGACCTCCTGAGAGAAACGGCCGAGAGCCAGATCGAGTCCGCCGTGAAAGAGCGCGTGTTCTTCGACGAGTTCGAAAACCTCCTGCTCTACGTTCAAAAGGTTTCCAAAGATACCCGCGCGTTTGGAGGGGTATTCATCTCCGACCAACGTGAAGGACGGAACATGACCGTGATAGCACGGAGCGGAGTCCTGACCAAACCCGCGGAGGATGTGCCCGAAGGCGAGCAGGAATCGCGAAAATTCGTCCTCGAGGGGGGCGTGTCCGTCAGCCGGGCGAAGGATCGCGACGAGCTGACGCTTGTGCGTTTCGATCGCTACGAACTGCCGATGCGAAATGTGAAGAAGTCTTTCGTGAAGCCCCTGCCCGACCCGCGGGATCTGACTCACATTCAACTCAAGGCCGAAATCCAGCGCATGAAGGCCGAACAGGTGGAATTCAAACAGGTCTTTCCCTACGAAATCGAATTCTATCGTAAATGGGCAATGCCCTTTTCGTGCTTCGTTTTTCTCCTGCTGGGGCCCGCCCTCGTGGCGGTGGCCCGGGGTTCCGGCGCGTTGCGCGGGTATTGGGTTTGCCTGAGTCTCGCGTTCACCTACTACCTACTCCTCACCGCGTCCACGCGCCTTGGCGAGCGCGGCCTCATCCAGCCGATCATCGTCGCATGGGCGCCGAACGTTGTGCTCACAATCGTCGGCCTGCTCCTGTACGCCCGAAGGGAGCGGCAAGGTGTCTGACCCTGAGAAGAAGGGCCGGTTCGGTTTCCGTTCAACGCTCCGGATCACAACGACCAAGTACCTGATCTCGGAGTACGCGAAACTCATCCTTCTGACCCTGTCGGGGCTGCTCGTTGTCTATGCCATCGTCGATCTTTTCGAGATCGGGCGGCTGCTTTACCGGTACCGCGCCGCACTGAGCTTCCTTCCCAAACTGCTGTTCCTGAACCTTCCCCTGATCATCTATCACCTCATTCCCGTCGCCGTCCTGATCGGGACGCTCATCTCGACCGGCCTGCTCATCCGGAACAACGAGCTGGTCGTCCTCCGAATTTGCGGGTTTACCTACCTGCGCCTCTTCGCCGTCATCGCCATCCCCTGCGCGGGCTTCGCCGCCACCAGTTTCCTCATCGGCGAGAAACTGGTGCCGCGCACCATCGAAGTTCGGAACAAGATCATCGTTCAGGAGATTCGCAAGATTCAGAGGGCGGCGGTCCAGACGACTCACGGGATCTGGATTCCCGGCATCAGTTCCATCTTCCAGGCGGAATCGATCCGTCAGGAAGAGCGGCTCCTCCAGAAGGTGAGGGTGTACCGGCTCGATGAGGCCTTTCGGCTCCACACGTACATCGAGGCGGAAGAAGGACAATACGATAAAAAGGAATGGGTCTTCCGGCGGGGGAAGTCCCACCAGTTCAAGGAAGGGGATCTCTTCTCCGTACAACCCTTCGAGGAATTGCGCGTGCGCCTGCCGGAGTCCTTCGACGATTTCGAAATCTTCAAAGAGGATCCGGACACGATGAGCTTCGGCCACCTGTGGACGCTGACGCGGAAGCTGATGAATGAGGGGTACGACGCCCGGGAGTATCTTGTGGCTCTTCATACGCGGCTTTCGTTTCCCTCGTTGGCGCTGCCATTGTCACTCCTCGGATTTGCGCTCGCCCACATGGGGGGCGGGCGGAAGAAGACGCTCGGGGGGACGCTGTTTCTCGCCGTGCTCGCCTCGTTCTTCGCCTGGACGCTCTTCGCCCTCACCATCATCCTGGGCCGTCACGGCCTCCTCCCCGCCGAGATCGCCGCCTGGCTCATCCACCTCCCCCTCCTCTCCGCCGGCCTCATCATCCTGGCCCGGCAGATGTAGCGCACACAGGCCCAGCCTGTGGAAAAATGGTACAAGTGCTAGTGTGTTCTTCATGGATTGATTCTGTGTACCAAATCGCATAGAATAGTTCTATGAATCGCACAACAGTGACACTTCCCGAGAGTGCCGTCGAAGAGCTCCGCCGCCTCCGGGGTGCGCGAAGCAAGGCGGATGCCGTTCGCTCGGCGGTGGAAGAGGCCATCGCGTACCAGAAGCAGATCCTGTGGTTGGAACAGACCAGGGGAAAGCGGCACCTCCATCCCAACACGGCGGGCTGGCGTGACCGGATCGGCGACCGATAGGCCCGTCCTCGTCGATACCTCCGCCTGGATCGACCACGACCACGGAAGAGGCCTTGCACCGTTGGTAGAAGAGCTGGTTCGCTCCCGGCGCGCTCTCGTGACGGCCCCGGTGGTCGCCGAACTCTTGAGAGGCGCGAAAACCGTAACCGGTCGAGCGCGGTATCGTTCGCTGGTGGGCATCTTCCCCGTCGTCGAGCCTCGCCTGGAGGATTGGATTCGAGCCGGCGAGGTCGCCGCTGATTTCGACCGCCGGGGAACGAGAATTCCGATGATAGATTTCCTCCTGGCAGCCCTGGCCGCCCGGTTGGGCAGCTCCATCCTCACCTCAGATCCCCACTTTCAAACGATTGCCGCTGCCACCGGGGCAACTCTTTATCGCACAGTCTAGAGCACGACCCCAACCTCAAGCCGATTTCCAAACAAGTCAATATTCAAGATTGACCCCGTGTACCCAATAGCCCTTTAAGGCTCGGCGACCTGACCTGCCAGGCAGCCGCCGACCCATCAATCGTTCAGCGAGACTTCGAGGTAGTCGGTGCGCTGGAAGGCTTTGCCCTTCTGGAGGTCGCTCATGTCGGCCATGCCGTCCGTCACCATCGCGCCCGGCGCGCCGGAGGCAATGCCGGAGAAACGGAGACGGAGGTCCTCCGGATTGTTGGAGTTGGCAAGCGCCTCGTCCTGCGTCACCTTCCCCTCCTTCACGAGCTGGAAAAGGTGCTGATTGAAGCTCTGCATCCGGTAGTACGTGTTGGAACTCTCGATCGCCTGATTGATCTTGAACGTTTCCCCCTCGGCGATCATCTTGGAGATGGTCGGTGAGTTGATCATGATTTCCATCGCCGCAGCGCGGCCCTGACCGCTCGCCAGCCGGCACAAGCGCTGGGCGATAACCGCCACGAGGCAGGATGAAAGCTGCTGCCGCACTTGTCCCTGCTGCTCGTGCGGAAACGAATCGACGATACGGTCGATCGATTGCCGGGCATCGTTCGTGTGCAGCGTAGATAGAACCAAATGCCCCGTTTCAGCGGCTGTGACCGCCGTGTTAATCGTCTCCGGATCGCGCATTTCGCCCACAAGAATGAGGTCCGGGTCCTGCCGCATGGCCCGTCGAAGACCTTCCGCCATGCTCCGCGTATCGAGGCCGATCTCCCGCTGATTGATCGTGGCGAACTTGTCCGCGTAAACGAATTCGATCGGGTCCTCCAGCGTCACCACGTGACACGCGCGGGTTCCATTCACGTAATCGATGATGGCGGCGAGCGACGTCGACTTCCCGCTTCCCGTCGGACCGGTCACCAGGATCAGTCCGCGATGTTTGGAAGCAAGGTCCTTCAACACGGGCGGAAGCCCCATTTCATCGATGGTCGGAATCTTGTAGGGGATGGCGCGGACGACCATGCCCACGTTGCCTTTCTGGATGAACCCGTTGACGCGGAACCGGGAAAGGTTGGTGATTTCGTAGGAGAAGTCGATCTCCTGGTCGTTCTCATACTTCTGAATCTGGCGTTGCGTCATCATACTGTAGAGCAGGGCCTTGATTTCCTCCTGTGCCAGGGGATTGGCCTTCGAGGGTAGAAGTTTCCCTTGAACACGGAACAGGGCGGGCCGCCCTACTTTCAAATGCAGGTCAGATGCCTTGTTCTTGATGAGGGCCTGGAGCAGTTCGTTGATCTGCATCGTCAGGAGGGTTGAGGCGGCGTCTCCCTCTTGAGAAACCGGCCGATCGATCCTGATGCGCCGATTCCGAGGGCCATCAACACTTTCTGCTCTTCACTGCCGACCGGCTGAATCCCGTTCGATCCGATCCCCAGTGAGCCCAGGAGGACTTGGCCGTACCAGATCGGAACGCAAAAAAGTGATTGCATCTGGGCGGACGCCTTCACTTCCGGCGGGAGTTTCCAGTCGTCCACTCCGTCCGCCTTCTGCTTGAGGATCGGCTTCTGCCCCTTGATGCTTTCGAAAAAGGCCGAACCCTCCTCCTTCACGATCACCGGATCGCCGAATCCCTGGGTCGTATGGGAATAGAGCATGTGCTTGGCGCCGTCGGTCAGGAGGAGAAAAGATGAGTCCGTCTGCGTAAGTTGAAGGGCGGATTTCAGGATGCTTCTCGAACATTCGTAAAGGGATTTCGCATTATAGACCGACGGCACCGACTCGATGATCGAGACAAGCGATTTCAGGCGCCGCTCGTATTTCTGCATCAGTCGGAAATTCTCGATGAGCGAAGCCGCGCCGTGGGAGATCTCTTTGAGGATCTCCAGGTCGTCCGCCGTAAAAACGTCGTTTCCCTTCTTGTTGATCCACTCCACCACGCCGTACACCTTCCCCCGGATATTGATCGGCATGCAGAGGATGGAGCGCGTTTCGAATTTCAGCGCCTCGCTGATTTCCTTGAAGAAGCGGGGATCCTTGAAGACGTCCGACACCGCCAAGGTCTCCGACGTTTCGGCGCTGTATCCCGCAATGCCCTTCCCCATCGGCACCCTGAACTTCATGACCTGATCGGCCGCGGGGCCGCGGGCGGCGACGAAGAAGAGATCCCCCTTCTTCTCGTCCACTTCCAGAATGCTGCCGGCCTCGCAATCCACGGCCTCCATGCACAGATCCATGATCTTGTTGATAAGCACACTGAACTCACCCCGCAGGGAAAGCAGGGACACCAGTTTCCCAACGATTTCGAGGCGCTTACCGAGTTGGGTTACACCCTGATCGAAGACGAGACCTTCGGAGATCTGGACCTCCTCCGGCGTGGGTACTTCCTCGGGGGTTTCCAATTCGATGGTCACGAAGATCGACTCTCTTCTACTGTCCCCAACTGTCCCAAAGGATTTTCAATTCCGGTTTGCGGCCGCTCATGCCCGAAACCTTCAGCACCATGTGTTCCTTTCGGTTCCCATCCTCGTACGCAACCTTCACCACGTCCCGATCCAACCACTCCGGCTTAAGGAAATACCAGGCTGCCCCGTAGTGCGTGGCCGGATGGGGGATCAGTTTGGCCGCCTCTTCCGTTTCGAAGAACTTCTCAACCTCTCCCCGATCGATTTCCGCACCGGAGGAGACCACCTCGGCGGGACCGCCCTTGGCCCGCTCCCGGATGCTCTCAATCTTGTCCTTTAGTGCACCGATAATCGCCTCGGGTTTCTGGAGATTCACGCCCTGGGCGGGCGCGGGCTTCTTGGATTTGAGCCACTCCGGCTCCCGAAAACCGCGGATGTCCATGATCATGTACATGACAGCCACGGTCAGAGCGGACGCGAAAAGGGCCTTGATGTTCCCGGCTCCTCGATGGTTTGCAGCCACGGGAAGCATCTTACCTCGGAACGCCTTCACTTTGAACCCTTTCGTTTACCCCACCATCTGAAACAGCCGCTGTTGGCGGCTCGCGGCACGAGGCCACCCCGTGGCCGGTTTCAGGTGGTGGGGTCACACCGGCCTCGTGCCTGGCCCTCTCCGCATGATAGGAACTCCTGACGAACGGGCCGGAAGCCGCCTGCCTAAACCCCAATTCCAGAGCTTTCGTCCGGAGGCGCGCGAAAACCTCCGGATGCACATATTCAGAAACCGGCAGGCAATCCGCGGAGGGCCGGAGGTACTGACCAATGGTCACCATTTCGCAGCCGGCCCCGCGTAGATCCTTGAGAACGTCGATGACTTCGTCTTCCCGTTCCCCCAAGCCCACCATCAGCCCCGATTTCGCCACCACTTTCGGTTCAGCCTTTTTCGCAGACGTCAGGACTCCAAGAGACCGATCATAAGACGCGGCGGGTCGGACCCGCTTCTGGAGGCGGGGGACCGTCTCGATATTGTGGTTGTAGATGTGGACGCCGCTCCGGGCAACTCGTGCGATTTTTCCCTCATCTCCGCTGAAGTCTGGTGTAAGAACCTCGACGGTGACGGTTGGGACGGAGTTTCTCAGCGCACGCACGCAAGCCTCGAACCCCGCGGCTCCTTCGTCCGGGAGATCATCGCGGGCGGGGGAGGTCAGGACCACATGCTTGAGACGAAGTTTCTCCACAGCCTCGGCGACGTGGCGCGGCTCAAGGGGGTCTACCGTCGGTGGTTTTCCGGTGGTAACCGAGCAGAAGCCGCAGCGCCGGGTGCAGACATCCCCCAATATCATGAAGGTCGCCGTCCCCAGAGTAAAACACTCCTCCATGTTCGGGCAGCGCGCCTCCTCGCAGACCGTGTGGAGTTTCGTTCCACGGAGCAGGATCTTCATGCCGTGGAGACCTTCGCTCCAGCGAATAGGCTTGCGAACCCACTCGGGAAGCCGTGTTTGGGGTAGCCGGACGCCCATGGACGTTATCCCACGGCCCCCAGTTCCAACCGCCCCTGCCATTTCCTAAGGAGAATTCGCCGGGTCTCACGGTGCTCGGGGCGCGAGAGGTCCGAATCCGTTTCCAATGTCTTGTCCGCCCAGTCCCGCGCTTTCCGCAGAAGGCTGACATCCGTAACCAAATTGCCGAGGTGGAATTCCGGAATGCCGGATTGTCTCACGCCAAGGAATTCGCCCGGCCCCCGGATGCGGAGGTCTTCATCGGCGATCTCAAAGCCATTCTGGGTACGCGTCATGATTTCCAGCCGGCGGGCCGAGTCCCCTCCGACTCCCCCCCCCCCGGCCACCAGCAGGCACGTGGAGGGAGCCGAGCCTCGCCCGACCCGCCCCCGCAACTGGTGGAGTTGCGAAAGCCCGAACCGCTCGGCGTGCTCCACCACCATGACCGTGGCGTTGGGCACATCGATACCCACCTCGACCACCGTCGTCGAAACCAGGATATCGATCCGGCCTTCACCGAAACTCCGCATGATCTTGTCCTTGTCCTCCTCCTTCATCCTCCCGTGGACCAGCCCCACACGCAAGTCCGGAAATATCCGCTTCTGGAACTCTTCGGCCATCCGGACCGCGTTTTTCAGATAGAGCTTTTCGGATTCTTCGATGAGAGGATACACGATGAAGGCCTGATGGCCTTTTTTCACTTCATCGTGGACGAACTTGTAGTACCGGGCGCGCTGGGATTCCCGGACCACGCGCGTGGCCACCGGCTGCCTACCGGGTGGGAGTTCGTCCAACGTGCTGACATCGAGATCGCCATACAGAGTCATGGCCAAGGTCCGCGGGATCGGCGTCGCCGTCATGCTCAGAACATGGGGAGAAGTTCCTTTACCCATCAGGATGGCACGTTGGGCCACACCGAATCGATGCTGTTCATCCACCACCACAAGTCCCAACCGCCCGAATTCGACGCGATCCTGGATCAGGGCGTGCGTTCCCACAACGATCTTGCACAAGCCTGACTTGAGATCGGACGCGATGCGTCGACGCTCCTGCGGGCCCATGCGACCGGTCAGAATTTCCACTCGAAGTTTCAAAGGCCCAGCCCACGCTTGCAGCGTACGGTGGTGTTGCTCCGCCAGGATTTCCGTCGGCGCCATGAAGACGGTTTGGAACTCATTCTCCGCAGCGTTCAACGCCGCCAGAAAGGCCACCACGGTTTTTCCGCTTCCGACATCGCCCTCAAGGAGCCGGTGCATGGGGACCGGACGCCGCAGATCCGCGGTCACCTCGCCCAGGCAGCGCTCCTGCGCCGCGGTAAGGGCGAATCCCAAGCCGGCCTTCGCCCGTCCGGCCAACTCCCCCTGGATTTCGAAGGCATGTCCTCTTTGCTTTTGCAGCGAGCGCTTCCTGAGCAGCAACCCCAGACCGAGCAGATAAAACTCCTCAAGAATGATTCGGCGTTGGCAGGGTGAGCGTCTCGACAAAAGTTTCACCAGATCGTCGTCGCCCGCCGGGAAATGGACTTTTTCCAGCGATGGAGCCAGCGCCGGGAGGCGTTCGGTTCGTTCAAGGGCCGGCGGCAGGGCCGAGCGAACCGATGAGGCCGCCGAGTTCAGCGCCTCGCGCATGATCGTTCGGATGCGTCTCGAACTCAGTCCGCCAATCTCGGTATAGACGGGGACCAGGCGGCCGAAATGAAGCGACGGGACAGACCCGGTACCCAGCGGCGACGTCGGAACTGCTCCCGCCGTTTCGGAAATGAGTTCGATTCCCGGATGGATGATTTCCCGCCGACCCCGAAACGTCCGTACCTGGCCAATGAGCACCATCTCCAGTCCCGGCTTGAAAACCGCTTCGTATCCCGCCCGAAATTGAAACCAGCGACCGGTCAGATAGCCGGTTCCATCGGAGAAGACGACGTCCAGCACCCTTCTTCCTCCTCGAAGGAATCCCAATTTGGAATGAACGACACGGCCGACGGTGGTCGCATCCTCACCGGCCCGCAGTTGGGAGAAAGGGGTGATACGGCGCCGGTCCTCATAGGATCGGGGAAAGAAGTAGAGGAGGTCCGCCATCGTCTCAATCCCCGACTTCTGGAAAATCGAACCGATCTTCGGCCCGACACCCCGCACATACCGCACCTGCTTCTCCAACATGGATTCCGATCGAGGTCCCGGTGGAGGACCGGACGTAGAGGATGAGCGAGGGGGATTACTCTGGAGATCCAGGGAGCCGGGGTCTTGGATGGAGGAAGCGTCAGGCGGCGATTCCAAGGGTGGATTCAAGCCGCGTCGCCGATGGTGACGATCTTGTATTCCTTGAGCCCCCCGGGCGCTTCCACCTCCACCAGATCACCCGGTTTCTTGCCCAGCATGGCCTTCCCGAGGGGGGACTGAATCGAAATCTTTCCATCCTTTATGTTGCTTTCCTCGGGGCCCACGAGGAGATAGCGCGTGACCCGCTTGCTCGACGTCTCTTCCAGCGTGACCCGCGAACCGAAAACGGCCACGTCCGTCCGCGCCATGGAGGGGTCGATCACCACGGCCCGGGCCAACTTGTCCTCCACTTCGAGGATTCGCCCCTCAACCCATCCCTGCCTGTCTTTGGCGGCCTCGTACTCCGCATTCTCGGAGATGTCTCCGTGCGCCCGCGCATCGATCAACTGCTGAATAACCTTCGGCCGATCCACGCTCTTCAGCTTTCGTAGTTCTTCTTCAATCTTCTTCTTGCCTTCCGGCGTCATCGGAATGGGCACGTTGTTGCTCATCGTGTGTGGTTCCTCCTTGGTATCAAGCGGCCGCGCTCAGGTCTCGTTCCTGATAGTAACTTTGCAGGCATTTCACCCCCATCTCCCCCTGGCGGAGGGCCTCCGCCGCGCGCGAGACCGCCTGGGCGCCTTCAACGGTCGTGTAGTAGGGGATGTTTTTTCGAATCGCCGTCGCTCGGATCGGATACGAGTCCTGAACATCGGCGGCACCGGACGTTGTGTTGATCACAAGCGCCACGCCTTCCTTCTCCACCAAGTCGAGAATGTTGGGGCTTCCTTCTTTGACTTTCTTGATGATATTTACATGGATCTCGCCACCGGAAGCGGACTCCATGTATTGGCCTGTGCCGCGCGTGGCGTAGAGCCTGAACCCAAGACGGAAGTACCGCCTGGCCACATCCAGGATCGCCGGTTTGTCCGCGTTTTTCACGCTTAGGAAGATATTTCCGCTCGAAGGCAGGGGCATTCCGGCGGCAACCTGCGATTTCGCAAATGCGATTTCGAAACGGTCGTCGATCCCCATCACTTCGCCCGTCGATTTCATCTCCGGGCCAAGGAGCGGATCCACGCCTGGGAATTTCGTGAAAGGGAGCACGGCCTCCTTCACGCTCACGTAGGAAGGGGTCATCTCTTTGGTGAACTTGAGCTCCTCCAGCGTGCGACCCACCAGCACCTTGGTCGCCAGTTTGGCCAGGGGGACCCCGATGGCTTTGCTCACAAACGGGATGGTTCGGGATGCGCGAGGATTCACTTCGAGGATATAGACCTCCTCGTCCTTCACCGCGAACTGCACGTTCATGAGACCGACAACTCGGAGCGCCGCGGCGAGCCGCTTCGTCTGCTCCCGGATCTGCTCCGTCACGCGCAGGGAAAGCGAGTACGGCGGCAGCGCGCAGGCGCTGTCTCCCGAGTGGATTCCCGCCTCCTCGATATGTTGCATCACTCCGCCGATGACGGTGGTGCGGCCGTCGCTGATGGCGTCCACGTCCACCTCCGTCGCGTCCTTCAAGAACTGATCGATGAGAACCGGATGATCGGGCGAAACCCAGATCGCCTCCTTCACGTACCGCCCCAGCATGGCCTCATCATAAATGATTTCCATCGCGCGCCCGCCCAGAACGTAGGAGGGACGAGTCAGAATAGGATACCCGATCCTGCCGGCCACGGTGAGGGCCTCTTTGAGAGAATAGGCAAGACCGCTCCGCGGCTGCCGGAGCTTCAGCCGGCGGACAAGTTTTGAAAACAACCCGCGGTCCTCGGCGATATCGATGGAACGCGGTGAGGTTCCGAGAATCGGCACCCGCGCCCTGGCCAGCGGCACCGCGAGCTTGAGCGGCGTCTGGCCTCCGAACTGGATGATGACGCCCTCCGGCTTCTCGCGACGAATAATGCTCATCACATCTTCGTAGGTCAGCGGCTCGAAGTACAGGCGATCCGAGGTGTCGTAGTCCGTGCTCACCGTTTCCGGATTGCAGTTGACCATGATGGCTTCGAAATCCTCCTCCCGGAGGGCGAACGAGCCGTGGACACAGCAGTAGTCGAACTCGATCCCCTGACCGATGCGGTTCGGCCCCCCGCCGAGGATGATGACCTTCTTCCGGCCCGTCGGCGGCATTTCGTCCTCCGATTCGTAGGTCGAGTACAAGTACGGGGTCTGGGCCTCGAATTCCGCGGCGCACGTATCCACGGCTTTGTATACCGGTTGCACCTTCCATTTCTCCCGCAATACTCGGACCTGCGATTCAGGCAGACCGGTGAGCTGCCCGATCCGGATGTCGGACAGTCCGATTTCCTTCGCGTGCCGGAGAATGGAACGTCCCCTCGAAACCCGCCCCTTCCGGAAATCTTCCCGTGCCCGGGCGACGGCGGCCTCCGCATCGATGACCTGGGCCAGATTATCCAGGAACCAGGGATCGACTCCCGTGCGTCGATAGAGATCCGCAACCGTCACCTTCATCCGAAGGGCTTCCGCCAGCAGCCATAGGCGATCCGACGAAGGCCGTTTGAGCCTGCGAAGAAGCGCCTTCTTTCGCGCTGCCGGCTTGAGCGAAGCCCAGCTCGCATCCTTCAGGTAGAGCCCATGCACGTCGATCTCGAGGGAACGGACCGCCTTGAGGAGCGATTCCTTGAACGTCCGGCCGATGGCCATGACCTCCCCCACCGATTTCATCTGCGTGGTCAGCACGTTGTCCGCGGCCTTGAATTTCTCGAAGGTGAAGCGCGGAATTTTCGTCACGACGTAGTCGATGGTCGGCTCGAAGCAGGCGGGGGTCTTCTTCGTTATGTCATTCGGGATTTCGTCGAGCGTATATCCCACAGCCAGGAGCGCCGCGATTTTGGCGATGGGAAAACCCGTCGCCTTGGAAGCCAATGCCGAACTCCGCGAAACACGGGGATTCATCTCGATCGCGAGCACCCGGCCGGTTTTCGGATGCGTGGCAAATTGGATGTTGGACCCACCGGTATCCACGCCGATTTCGCGGATGATCTTGATCGAGGCATCGCGGAGGATCTGGTACTCCTTGTCGGTCAGCGTCTGGGCGGGCGCCACGGTGATGCTGTCGCCGGTGTGAACCCCCATCGGATCGAAGTTCTCAATCGGGCAAACGATGACGACGTTGTCTTTTCGATCGCGCATGACTTCGAGCTCGTATTCTTTCCATCCCATTACCGATTCTTCCACAAGTACTTTGTGCACGGGACTGAGCTCCAGTGCCCACTCGATGGCTCCCTTGAGCTGTTTCGGAGTATGCGCGATGCTCCCGCCGGTTCCTCCCAGCGTAAACGATGGACGCAAAATCAGCGGATACCCGACCTCATCCGCAAAATCAGAGGCTTCCTGCACCGAGCCGACATAGGCGCTCCGCGGACATTCCAGGCCCACCCGGCGCATCGATTCCTTGAACAGCGCGCGGTCCTCTGCCTTCCGGATCGCCTCAACACCCGCGCCGATCATCTCCACATTGAATTTCTTCAAGACACCGCGCTCGGCAAGATCCAATGCGAGATTGAGTCCGGTCTGACCGCCGAGAGTGGGAAGAAGGGCTTCAGGCCTCTCCCGCTCGATGATTTTGGCCACCGCGTCCACCGTGAGCGGCTCCACGTAGGTTCGGTCCGCAAATTCGGGGTCCGTCATGATGGTGGCCGGATTCGAATTCACGAGGATCATCTTGTAGCCCTCTTTGCGGAGGATCTTACAAGCCTGGGTTCCGGAGTAGTCGAATTCACACGCCTGGCCGATGACGATCGGGCCGGAGCCGATGAGCAGGATCTTCTCGATGTCCGTCCTCTTAGGCATGCCCAGCCGCCCCCTCATCCATCATCTTGAGGAACCGGTCGAAAAGGTAGCTCGCGTCATGCGGCCCAGGGGACGCCTCGGGGTGGTACTGCACGGAGAAGACCTGCAGCTCCGTGTGCCGCATCCCCTCCACAGTCCGATCATTCAGATTGAGGTGCGTGATTTTCAGTCCCTTTGCGAGTGAATTATCGGCCGTCATGCCCACCGTCCGTGGATCGACGGCGAAACCATGGTTCTGGCTCGTGATCTCAATCTTTCCCGTTTCCAAGTCCGCCACGGGGTGGTTCGCTCCATGGTGTCCATATTTCAGCTTGAACGTTTTCCCGCCGAACGCCAGTCCCAGGATCTGGTGCCCGAGGCAGATGCCGAAGATCGGTTTCTTCCCCAGCAGTTTTCTCACGTTCTCGATGGCGTATGTGACGGCTTCGGGATCACCCGGCCCGTTGGACAGAAAGATGCCGTCCGGCTTCCATTCGAGAACTTGCTCGGCGGACGTGGAGGCCGGGACCACTCGAACCCTGCACCCGGCTGAGGCCAACATGCGAAGGATATTCCACTTGATCCCGTAGTCGAAGGCGACGACGTTGAACGATCGTTGGCGCTCATCCCCACCCTCACCCTCCCCCTTCGAGGGGGAGGGGAATTCTTGAGGCCCTTCCCCCCTTGAGGGGGAAGGTGCGGATGGGGGGGTCCGAAGGACGCCCTTCCAGTCGAAGGCTGTTGGCGTCGTGACATCGCGCACCAGATCGACACCTACGATGCTCGGAAGGGCGCGCGCTTTTTCCGCCAAAGTTTTCGGATCAAGCATTTCAGTGGAGATGATTCCCTGCATGGCGCCTCGCTCACGCAGCCGGCGCACGAGCGCGCGGGTATCCAGGCCCTGAATGCCCACGATTCCGTGTTTCTCCAGATAGCGCCCGAGCGAGCCGCCCGAGCGGAAATTGCTGGGCCGGTCCCAATACTCTTTCACGATGAATCCCTGGACATGGGGCTTGGATGACTCTACGTCATCCTCGTTCACGCCATAGTTTCCGATTTCGGGATAGGTCATGACCACGAACTGGCCGCGATAGGAGGGGTCCGTCAGGATCTCCTGGTAGCCGGTCATCGCCGTGTTGAAAACCACCTCGCCCGTGGTTTCGCCTTCCGAACCGAAGTTCGTGCCCTCATAGATTGTTCCATCCGCAAGGGCGAGCAGCGCGGGGCGAGGTCTTCCAGCGCGGAGGAACTTGGCTTTTCTCATGCCGTCAGCGGGGTGTCCTGCTCCGGTTCGGAAGCATGACCTTCGGACGACGGATCAGCCAGACTCGCGGCCGTGCCAAAAGGTCTCGCCCAATCCGCCCGGTAACTCATGGTCCCCATACCGATGGTGTACGCCGTGTCTCCCGTGAAAGTCCAGTTCTCAAAGGCGGAGTTCCGGCTCTTCGATCTCAGCTCCGCCGCTTTCACCGTCCAACTCCGATGGGGGTCGAAAATCGCCAGAGAGGCCGGCCTGCCCTCCAGGATGCGCCCGTGGGAAAGATTGAAAACCTTGGAAGGATTCAAGGACATCTTCTCCGCAAGCTGGAGATACGTCAGGACGCCTTTGTGCACGAGGAAAAGCCCGACCGCCAGGGCCGTCTCCAGTCCAATGACGCCAAATGGAGCCGACGCAAACTCCACGCTCTTGTCATCCGCGGAATGCGGCGCGTGATCGGTAGCGATACAATCGATCGTTCCATCCTGGAGACCGTGGGCGAGCGCTTCGCCGTCCTTGATCGTTCGGAGGGGCGGATTCATCTTGAAATGGGTGTTGTACCCACCGTCGGCCATGAGCGATTCGTGCGTCAGCAGGAGATGGTGGGGCGTCACCTCCGCCGTCACCGGAAGCCCGTCATGCTTGGCCCGTCGGACCAGCTCCACGCTTCCCGCCGTGCTGATATGGGCAAGATGGAGCCGGGCCCCCGTCAATCCCGCCAGATGAATGTCACGCGACACCATGATCTCTTCCGCCTCGGCGGGCATGCCCTCCAGACCGAGTCGGGTTGAAACGACTCCCTCGTGCATAACGCCATGCGGGCACAAGGTCGAGTCTTCGCAGTGGGAGACGACCGGCAGGCCGAACGTCCGCGCATATTCGAGCGCCCGGCGCATGAGTCCTGAATCCAGAACCGGCTTGCCGTCGTCGCTCACGGCCACGATGCCGCCGCTTTTCATGTCGCCGATCTCGGCGAGTTCTTTTCCCTGAAGCCCCTTGCTCGCCGCGCCGATCGGATGAACCTGCACGCCTTTGACCTCCGCGGCCTTCTTGAGAATGAATTCGGTAACCGCTCGGCAGTCGTTCACGGGCTGCGTATTCGCCATCGCGCACACGGCGGTGAATCCGCCCCGCGCCGCCGCCGCGCACCCTGTTTTGACCGTCTCCTTGTACTCAAATCCCGGTTCGCGAAGATGGACGTGCACATCCACGAGTCCCGGGAAGATCACAAGATCCCGCCCGTTGAGCACATCCAGCGACGAGCCCCTCATCCGGGCCCGCGCCCGTAGCACCTGTTGTTCCGCTTCCGCTCGGGCAATTTTCTTGACCAGTCCGTCTTCGATCAGTACGGATGCCGTTCCATCACTGTGCCGGTCGGGATCCACGAGCCGGATGGAATCGATGAGGAGGTTCAGGGGCCGATTCGCGTTGTCCATCACCGTCAGTTCACCGAGGTTCCGCGACCGATGAGGAGGTAGAGGACGGCCATCCTCACGGCCACGCCGTTTTCAACTTGTTCGAGGATGACCGACGCCTCTCCATCGGCCACCTCGCTGGCGATTTCGATGCCCCGGTTCATGGGGCCGGGGTGCAAAATGATCGCACCCTTCCGGGCCTTTCCGAGCCTCTGGGCATTCAGACCGAACATTTGTGCATATTCGCGGACGCTCGGGAAAAGCGTTCCGCTCCCACGCTCCATTTGTATCCGAAGCATCATGATCACGTCCGCGCCATCGATGGCCTCGTCCATGTCCGTGGTGACGCGCGCGCCAAGGCGGTCGATCTCGCGCGGAATCATGGTCCCGGGTCCGCAGAGCCACACCACGGCCCCCATCCGCGTGAAAGCAAAGAGATTGGAGCGGGCCACGCGGCTGTGCGCGATGTCTCCAATGATGGCGATCTTCATTCCTTCGACCGGCCCCTTGTTCTCCTCCACCGTCATCAGATCCAGGAGGGCCTGCGTGGGATGTTCGTGCGAGCCGTCACCGGCATTGATCACCGCGGCCTTCACCGCCTTGGAAAGAAGGACGGGCGCGCCCGAGGCGGAGTGGCGGATCACGATGGCGTCCGGGGCCATCGCTTCGAGGTTCCGGGCGGTGTCCGCGAGGGTCTCACCTTTGGAGAGGCTCGATCCGGTCGCGCTGAAGGAGAGCGTATCGGCCGAAAGCCGTTTGGCGGCGATTTCGAAGGAGGACCGCGTGCGGGTGCTGGATTCCAGGAAAAGATTCACGATGGTCTTGCCGCGGAGCGCGGGGACTTTCTTTATGGCCCGCTGCGAAACCGACTTCATCGACTTGGCGGTATCGACAATCGTCCGGATATCAGATTTTGTCAGGGGCTCGATCCCCCAGAGATGCTTCACGCTCAATTGGGCCATGGTCAACCCTCCACCACCACCTGATCCTTGCCGTCCTCCTCGGCAAGCATGACTTTAACTTTCTCGTCCCTGGAGGTCGGAATGTTTTTGCCCACGTAGTCGGCCTTGATGGGAAGCTCGCGGTGCCCGCGGTCGATGAGCACGGCGAGCTGGATGCTCTTCGGCCGACCGAAATCCACCAGCGCGTCCATGGCCGACCGCACCGTGCGGCCGGTGAAGAGCACGTCGTCCACGAGGACCACGATCTTGTCAGCCAGATCAAAGCTAATTTCCGTGCTCTTGAGTTCCGGCTGATTCTCACGATGGTCTAGGTCGTCGCGGTAAAGCGTGATGTCCACGGTTCCAAGAGGCGGTGATACATTTTCGATCTTGAGGATTTCATCGCGAAGACGCTGGGCCATCGTCACGCCGCGCGTCCGGACGCCGATCAAGCTCAGACCGTCGAGGCCGTGATTGCGTTCAAGGATTTCATGGGCGATTCGCGCAAGGGCACGGCGAATTTCGTCGGCGGAGAGGACGGTACGGGAAGGCACTGGAGCACCGTGGGAACTCTTCGGGGGGGCCGCCTGAGCGGCGTAGGGACTCCTTGCTGATCGTGGCGTCGTCATATCGCCCTTTCCGGTCTCTCCGGACCGGATTAAAAGGTCAGGGCCACTATAGCGCCGTCTGGGAACTTGTCAAATCATTCCATACAGCCACTCGGACCATCGCGGCGGCGCGGGTTACAGTTGAAGCAGCGTCCGGAGCACGTCCTCCACAGAGATCAGGGTCCTCGCGGAAACCATGCCGCGCCGCTTGACCAATCTTTCCTTGGCGATCGATCGGATGCCTTCGCACATGGCGACGCTCGTTTTTCCGAGCCCTCCCTCCGGCGCGCCGAGGAGGATTTGCGAGGGAATTCCCCGGAGCGTCGAGGTGACGGGAAGCGCAATGACCAGGCCCGATGGCCCTCGGTTGAAGATGTCGTGAGACACGACCAAGACCGGTCGAAACCCGGCCTGCTCCCGGCCTCGAGTCGGATTGAGGTCCGCCATCCAGATTTCACCACGCAGGGGGGGAGTCACTTCTCCGGCCTCCTCCTCCTACCCCTACCCGGCCTCCTACCGATAGGGTGTTCCGCCTCCAATCCATCGGCCAACGTCTGGTCCCACACTTCCCGTTCCTCTCCGATCTGCTGCCGCTCCAGGGGATCGCCGAGAGTCCGGGCATAGGCGCGGTTCACATCCTCAAGAAGCCGCTCGCGCCGGTAGTGCTCCACGGCACGACCCACCAGCACTTGCATGGATTCCTGCGAATCAGCCGCCATTTTCCGCAGAAGCGCATGGGTTTCGGGGCTCAACCGCACAAGGGGCGTAGCCATCAGGGTCCTCCTTCTGTATACAATTCAGTATACAATATAGAATACCCATGTGTCCACTCCACATGGGTTCGCCGAAGACGTGGAACCTTCGACCGGGCCACCTCCGCAGGTTGTCTCGCGGGCGACAGCGGCTATAATCCCGACGTGACGCTCCACGAAGATTTCATGCGCTCGGCCATCGAGGAGGCCCGCGCCGCCGCCGCGAAGGCGGAGGTCCCCATCGGGGCGGTCATCGTGAAGAATGATCAGGTGGTCGTCCGCGCCCACAATTTGAGGGAGAGCGCGCAGGATCCCACCGCGCATGCCGAGCTCCTGGCGATCAAGGAGGCCGCCGCGAAGGAAGGAAGTTGGCGGCTGACCGACGCGACGATGTATGTGACGCTCGAACCCTGCATCATGTGCGTGGGAGCGATCCTTCTCGCCCGGATCCCGCGTCTTGTTTTCGGAGCGCGCGACGAAAAGGCCGGTGCGGCCGGCTCGCTTTATGACATTCCGAAGGACAAGCGCCTCTCCCATCGCATGACGGTCGTCGGCGGCATCCTGGAACGGGAGTGCGCGGATCTTCTCACCACGTTCTTCAAAGAACTCCGAAAGGCCTCGACTCCCACATGACCTCATCGTCGGCTGCGTTCTCACCCCCACCCCTACCCTCCCCCGTCAAGGAGGAGGGAAATTGGATCCCTTCCCCCCTAGCGGGGGAAGGTCAGGATGGGGGGCGCTAGATGGCTTCAGGCTGGATTTCTCACGCCATGGCCGCAGGCCGATTCGTCCTGGTTTTTGGCGTCGTCCTTGCCACGGGACTTCTCGTCCGGCGATTTGCATTCCGCGGCCTCACCCGATGGGCCGAGCGAACGGCCTGGAAATGGGACGACATCCTCGTCTCGGCGCTCCGAAAGCCCACTGGGGCATGGATCGTACTAATCGCGGCCTACGGCGCACTCGGCACAGCCGAGTTTTCCGCGCGGCTCTTCCGAGTTTTCAACAGTGCCCTCCTCACGCTGCTAATCCTCTCCATCCTCGTGGCGGCCACGAAGACAACAACCGGCATCATCCGCGAGTATGCCTCGCGCGTCCCGAACTTTCCGCGGACGACGCTGATCACCCACATTCTCAACGGCGTCATCATCGCCATCGGTGTCCTCATGCTGCTCAGCCACTTCGGCATTTCGATCACCCCCATCCTCACGGCCCTCGGCGTAGGCGGCCTCGCCGTGGCGCTCGGACTTCAAGAGACACTCTCGAATGTCTTTTCAGGACTCTACATCACCGTCGCCCGGAAGGTGCGGATCGGGGATTTTGTGCGCCTCGAATCCGGACAGGAGGGCACCGTCAAAGACATCGGCTGGCGGCAGGTGAGCATCGAAGAACTTCCCGGAAACCTCGTCATTGTTCCCAACAACAGGTTTGCCCAAGCGATCATGACCAACTTCAGCCTCCCCGGCTCGGATACCGCCGTTCTCATCCAAGGCGGGGTGGCGTACGGATCAAATCTCGAGAAAGTCGAACAGGTCACACTCGAAGTGGCTCGGGAAGTCCTGTGCTCTACGGCGGGTGGTGTAGCGGATTTCCAGCCCCTCGTCCGATTCCACACTTTCGCGGATTCCAGCATCAATTTCACCACGGTACTTCGGGCCAGGACGTTTCCCGATCAACATATCCTCAAGCACGAGTTCATCAAGCGCATCCACGATCGGTACGCCCGCGAAGGCATCAAAATCCCCTTCCCCGTCCGCACCGTCCACCTTAACCGCGCGGACGAAAAGATCTGATATAATTCGGTACCTTCTGGAGAGACGAACAGAGGGCGTTGGACGAGTGGCATGAGCGAAACCGAGCGAGAACCTAGCTTTCTGAGTCTGGCCTTCGTGGAAGGCCTGTACGCAGACTATCTGCGGGACCCCTCCTCCGTTCCTCTCGATTGGCGGCGCTATTTCGAAGAGGTCGGGGGGGGGAACGGCACCGCCATCGAACCCCGTCTCGGCCCGACGTTCCGCCCATCGAGCCTCTTCAATCCCCCGGGTGTCGGCGCCTCTAACGGCCAGGCCAAACGGCATGATGTTGAGGTTGCCGCCCTCCAGGACCGTGTGGACCAGATGATCCGGGCCTACCGAGTCAGAGGGCACATGATCGCGCGGCTCGATCCCCTGCGTCGACCCCGCCCCCACTTCAGGGAATTGGACCCCGAATTCTACGGCCTGACCGAGGCCGACATGGAGCGGTCGTTCTCCACCCGAACGATCCAGGGTCCCCAGTCGCTGACTCTCAGGCAGATCTTCGATCGAATGCGCAATACCTACTGCCGCTTCCTCGGCGTCCAGTTCATGCACATCGACGATCCCACGGTAAAATCCTGGCTCCAAGAGCGAATGGAAGGAACCGAGAACCGCCTGGAGCTGAGCCGCAACGAGCAGATGATGATTCTGACCCGGCTCACAGACGCCGTGATCTTCGAGGAATTCATCCAAAAGAAATTCATCGGCGCCAAGAGTTTTTCCCTTGAAGGGGCGGAAACCCTCATCCCGCTCCTGGAACTCGCCATCGAGAAGGCCGGACAGCAGGGAATCGGCGACGTGGTTCTTTCCATGGCACACCGCGGTCGGCTGAACGTGCTCGCCAACATCATGGGCAAGCACCCTCGCGAGATTTTCCGCGAATTTGAGGACGCCGCGCCGGAACTGCACATTGGTCGCGGCGACGCGGGGACCTCATCGCTCCGTTCGTCGTCCCTGGAGCGAAGCGCAGGGGGAGACGTAAAGTACCATCTCGGCCACAGTAACGATTGGGTGACCTCGACTGGACAAACCGTCCACCTCACGCTTTGCTTCAACCCCAGCCACCTCGAATTCGTCAATCCGGTCGCCCTCGGCAGACTGCGGGCCAAACAGGACCGCGAAGGAGACCGCGCCCGCTCGCACGCCATGGGAATCCTGATCCACGGCGATGCCGCCTTCGCGGGCGAAGGCATCACCCAGGAAACCTTGAACCTGAGCCAACTTCAGGCCTACTCGACCGGCGGCACACTCCACATCGTCGTCAACAATCAGATCGGTTTTACCACGCCTCCGGAGGAGGGCCGCTCCAGCACCTACTGCACGGACGTCGCGAAGATGCTGCAAGTTCCGATCTTCCACGTGAACGGGGAGGACCCGGAGTCGGTCGCACAAGCCGTTCGGCTGGCCATGGATTTTCGGCAGAAATTCCGTCGGGATGTGGTGATCGACATGTATTGTTACCGTCGGCGAGGCCATAATGAGGGCGACGAGCCTTCGTTCACTCAACCTCTTCTTTACCGGGAAATCGAGAAGCGCCTCTCCATTCGTGATGACTATCTCAAGCGCCTCTTGAAAATGGGTGGCGTACCCCGTGAGGAAGCCGACCGGATCGGCGTCGAACGCCGGGAGCAATTGGAACGCGAACTGGCCGTGGCCCGCAGCGAGCAGAACGTGCGCGCCGCGGACACGCTCGGAGGAAGCTGGACGGGCTACTTCGGCGGCTACGAACGCGGATTGTCGGAAGTGGAGACGGCGGTGCCACGGGACCGACTCGCCACCCTGCTCACCAAGCAGACCGAACTACCGCCCGGGTTCCGCCCGCATCCAAAAACGGCGAAATGGCTGGAGATGCGGAAGGAGGTTTCCCGTGGCAAGCAGCCGGTCGATTGGTCAGCCGCTGAAGCGCTGGCTTTCGGCTCGTTGGCCACCGAAGGATTCCGGATTCGTCTCACCGGACAGGACACCGCGCGCGGAACCTTCAGCCAACGGCACGCGATGTTGCACGATGTCGAAGACGGCCACGCCTACATGCCGCTCCAGCACTTGGACCCGAACCAGGCGCCCGTCGAAATCTGCAACAGTCCGCTCTCCGAGACTGCCGTGCTCGGATTCGAGTACGGCTACAGCCTGGATACCCCGAAGGGTCTCGTTGCCTGGGAGGCGCAATTCGGTGATTTCTGCAACGTGGCACAGGTCATCATCGACCAGTTTATCGTAAGCGGCGAGGAAAAATGGCAACGGCTCTCCGGACTGGTCCTCCTTCTCCCCCACGGGTTCGAGGGAATGGGACCGGAGCACTCCAGCGCAAGGCTCGAACGATTTCTCGCGCTCTCCGCCGAGGACAATATACAGGTCGTCAATCTCACCACGCCGGCCCAGTACTTCCACTGCCTCCGGCGACAAGCCCTTTCGATGTGGAAGAAACCGCTCGTCATCATGACGCCCAAGAGCATGCTGCGTCACCCTAAGGCGGTTTCGTCGCTCAAAGAACTCAGCCACGGGCGGTTCGAGCGCGTCATGCCGGACTCGCATGAAGGTGGGCCTCATGCAAAACTGATTCTTCTGTGCAGCGGGAAGGTGTACTACGATCTCCTCCAGAAACGCGATGAGGCTGGGCGCTCCGACGTGGCCATCATCCGACTTGAACAACTCTATCCCTTGGCGGAAGACCGGATGCGCGAGGTCTTCAAGCCGTATGCCGATGGCACCCCGGTTCGCTGGGTGCAGGAAGAACCCGAGAACATGGGGGCGTGGCGGTACATGGACAACCGGTACTGCGCAACCTTTCTCGATCGCTTCCCCTTTTCGGGCGTCTGCCGACCGGCCTCGGCGAGTCCTGCAACCGGCTCGGCCAGCAGCCATCGGTTGGAGCAGAGCCAACTCGTCGAACGGGCGTTTGCCCCGCCGACGGAGACACGGACGTGCTGAGATCCTCGTGTTAAGAGGCTCTGACTCTCTGACGCGGGCTAAAGCCCCATGCCACGGAAGGTATGGGACCATGATATGTCGCCGCACCACGGATGGTGCGGCATGGAACATGGCCCGCGGCTACCATGAATCTGAATCTCCGGTAGGCGCAGGCTTTATGCCTGCGGAGATCCCATGGCTGTTGAACTGAAAGTCCCTCCCATCGGTGAATCCATCACCGAAGTCCAGATCGGCCAATGGATGAAAGCCGAGGGCGACGTGGTGGGCCGCGATGAGACCATCGTCATCCTGGAAAGCGAAAAGGCCACGGTGGAATTGCCCTCGCCCGTGTCCGGCATTCTCACCCGCATTCTGAAGAAGACCGGGGAGGCGGCGGTCATCGGCGAAGTCATAGGCATGATGGAGGAAGCGAAAGGTGGGAAGAACACGGACACGAAAACGATCCGAAAGGAGGAGAGTCCGCCGGCTCCCACTCTGCCGTCGCGAGGAGCAGAGCAGCGGGTAATGCCTTCGGCGAGACGGGCGTTGGCACAGGAAGGTGTTGACGCCGGGGGCATGAAGGGGACCGGTCCCGGGGGGCGGGTCCTCAAGACGGATGTTGCCCGGCAAGTCGAAACCCGGAGGAAGGAGCCGCCGCTTCCATCCCCTCCAATACCGCCCACTCCAACTGTGTCAGCAGACATTCCGGCACTCACAGGCGGGGATGGCGCGGCCGCAAGGTCCGAATGGTCAACTCCCATGCCTGACCCCATTGTCCGCATTGCCCTCAGTCCCCAGCCCTCTCCCGGCCTGTTCCGCGAGGAGGAAGCTGTGCCGATGACGCTCCTGCGAAAGAAGGTGGCGCAACGCCTGGTGGCCGCGCAGCAGACCACCGCTCACTTGACCACATTCAACGAGATCGACATGTCCACGGTGAACGCTCTCCGGCAGGAGCACCGCGAAGCGTTTCAGAAAAAACACGGCATCAAGTTGGGCCTCATGTCTTTCTTCGTCAAGGCGGCCATCGAGGCACTCAAGCAGATCCCGGCGATCAACGCGGAAATCCGGGCGGACAGCATCGTGTACAAGAACTATTACGACATCGGTATCGCGGTGGGAGGCGGGCGCGGATTGGTGGTGCCCATCCTGCGCAACGCCGAACGCATGAGTCTGGCCGGGATTGAAACGGCGATCGCCGATTTCGCGAAGCGTGCGCAGGAAAACAGGCTCAAGCTGGAGGAACTTCAGGGCGGGACGTTCACGATCAGCAACGGGGGCGTCTATGGTTCACTCCTGTCGACACCTATCCTGAATCCCCCACAGAGTGGCATCCTGGGGCTTCACGCAACCCAGGACCGCCCCGTTGTGCGCGGAGGTCAGATTGTCATTAGGCCGATGATGTATGTGGCGCTCACCTACGACCACCGGATCGTGGACGGACGCGAAGCGGTGACCTTCCTGAAGCACATCAAGGAGCTGATGGAAGAACCCGCGCGGATCCTGTTGGAACTCTGAGAATGGAAAAGAAGAGACACGATCTGCTTGTCATCGGCTCCGGTCCCGGCGGCTATGTCGCGGCCATCCGCGCCGCCCAACTGGGGTGGAACGTGGGGTGCGTCGATTCCGAGAAGGTGTCCGGAGGCACGTGCCTCCGCGTCGGCTGCATTCCAAGCAAGGCGATGCTGGAATCGAGCGATATCTACTGGGAGGCGAAAGCAGGCCTGAAGGACCACGGCGTTGTGATCTCCGACTTGAAACTCGATCTCGCAGCCATGCTCAAGCGGAAGAATGACATCGTGAACATTCTCACCAAGGGCGTGGATGGGCTTTTCGCGAAGAACAAAGTCAAACGCTATGTCGGGCGCGCCCGGATCGAGGCTCCGAGTCGAGTGGTCGTGGCAGCGACGGCGAACGCCAAGTCCGGAGCTGCCAACGAAATCTCAGTCGAGGCCGAGCACATCCTCATCGCCACCGGAAGCGTGCCGGCCACACTTCCCGGAGTCGAAATGGACGGCGGCCGAATCGGCACCAGCACGGACGCGCTGGAGTTTCCGGAAGTGCCCAAACATCTGATCGTAATCGGGGCCGGCTTCATCGGCTTGGAGCTTGGATCGGTCTGGAGGAGATTGGGCTCGAAGGTCACCGTGCTGGAGTACTTCAAGAGAATTCTGCCCGGCATGGATTCTGAAATGGCTGATGAAGCGCTTCGCATTTTCCGGAGGCAAGGTTTGGAATTCCGGCTTGGGACGAAGGTGACTTCCGGCAGAATCGTTGGAAAGGACTGCGTCGTGGAAATCGAGGGAGAGGAGCCGATGCGGGGTGATCGCGTCCTCGTTTCGGTAGGCCGTTCATCCAACATTGAAGGCTTGGGACTTGAAGGGATCGGGATCAACCTCGACGAGAAAGGCCGGATATCCGTGAACGATCAGTTCGAAACATCGGTGAAAGGCATCTTCGCCGTGGGCGACGTCATCCGCGGACCGATGCTGGCCCACAAGGCTTCCGAAGAGGGCATCGCGTGTGTCGAGCGTCTCATCACGGGTTACGGGCACGTGAACTATGAGGCCATCCCGGGAATCGTTTATACCCAGCCGGAAATTGCCTCCGTCGGGAAAACGGAAGACGATTTGAAGGAAGCCGGTATCAAATATCGCAAGGGCACTTTTCCTTTTGTGGCGAACGGTCGGGCTCGCTGCCTCGGCCACCGCGAGGGAAGCGTGAAAGTGCTGGCGAATGCGGAAACCGATCGCGTTCTCGGCGTTCATATCATCGGTCCTCGGGCAGGCGACTTGATCGCAGAGGCCGCCGTCGCCATCGACTACGCTGCAACCAGCGAAGATCTGGCTCGCTCCTGCCACGCCCACCCCACTCTTTCCGAAGCCCTTCGCGAGGCCGCCCTCGCGGTGGACAAGCGCGCGATCCACGCGTGACACGAATTCAGGTCCTCAACCGGACCTGTCCCTCACCCAAGGAAGACCTCGAACTCGACGACCGCTTGCTTGACGAATGCGACCGCGGCAAGCATGGGCCGGCACTTCGATTCTGGGAGTCTCCAGTGCATTGCGTCGTCCTCGGCACCTCGTCCCAACCGGAGCGAGACGTCAACGACTCTGAGTGTGAGCGGCTGAACATTTCGATTCTGAGGCGCTCCAGCGGTGGCGGAACCGTACTCATCGGTCCCGGCTGCCTGAACTTCTCTCTTGTGCTCCCCATTCCAGAATCCGGCCCCCTCCGGAACATCCAGGACACAACCTGTTTCATCCTCACTCGCCACCGTGCCGCGTTGGAGCCAATTCTCGGAGCGCCGATCGAATCCCAGGGAACAAGCGATCTCACTCTGGGAGGCCGCAAGTTCTCCGGTAATGCCCAGCGCCGCAAGCGCCGCGCCCTCCTCTTCCACGGAACGTTCCTGTACGATTTCGATCTCTCCCTCGTTGAGCGGGTCCTCCACGCACCGCTTCGGCAGCCTGCCTATCGATCCGAGCGATCCCACAAGGATTTCCTGATAAACCTGCCCCTGCTGCCCGGACGGATCAGAAAGGTCTTGGAAGGCGCTTGGTCCTCTGGTTATTCCGAAAGTCTCCAAGTTTGCTCTGCTCCCACACGCTCCGATTCCACCCACCCCTCAAATTCGAAAGCCAATTGACGCAGGCCCGAAGCAAGCGACTGGCGTCATCTTGAGCTGGCCGATTCATTTGTAGTCGCGCCGAACTGTGAACACCATTGACGGCTTTCCACAAACGGCTCGCAGCCCCGGTTGGTCCCATTGGGGGCGAAGTCGGAAGAAAGTCGGAATTCGCGGATCTCCCGGCCTGTGGATCGCATTCTCGACCTTTCCGCACTCCTCCGCTCCTCGATTCATCACGCTGCGTGTGGTTCCCGCCGACATTCCCTCCACCTCCAAGAGCAGGGACAAGAATGCCATGGAACAACCTTGAGAAGAGCCTCCGCGGCAACCCTGTCGAAGGGTGAGGCCTTATTCTGGGAGCACCCGATAGCCCGTCCAGTCGTGGATCATGAGGCCGGATATTCCGCCCTCCGCTGGAGTGGCTCCGATCGCGGAAATGAAATCCCCCACCTTCTTTTTGGAGGTCCCGGAGAGAGTTCTATTTCCTTTTCCTGCGGACGGGATCTCCCGATAGCCCGAGCTTTTTTCGGAGGAAACCCCGCACTCGCTTCATTCGCTGCGCGGCTGTGCGCGCCTCGGCGGGGGAGGCTTCCTCCCCAGGGTATCGGATCTCGACGGAATAGGGTTTCAGAGCCGCAGTGTCGCGGCGGAGTACTTCCATAAGGGGATCCTTCTCGACAGCTTCACTCAGGAGATGCTCCAGATCGTGCGTCTTCGGAAACGTGATCCGGTGAAGAACCAGAAAGCCTTTCAGGTATTTCTCGACACATTGCTGCGCGTGGAAACAAGCCACATCGGGTGCGTGAACCAACCGACCTCTGACCAAGAGATTGGCTACAAGGAAGTCCTGTTCCGCTTACCTCACCCACTCGTCGACATCCCGATCCCTAGCTCTTGCCATTTCTATCGTAAAGGATCTTGCCCTTGGCCAGCACTTCTTGCCAGAAAGGCCGAAATCCTGTTCTGAGCCGTTCAATTTCGGAAGGTGTTCGAACCAAGATGTCCATGGAGATGGTCCCAGGGTGGCAAGCCAGAGAAATGTCTGTTGCCCGTGCCGCAGGACGTTTGCGACTCCTCATGATGACCAGAAGGTCCACGTCGCTATCCGGGCCAGGCTTGCCGTAGGCATGGGAGCCGAACAGAATGATCTTGTCGGGACGAAAGTTCTCGACAATCTTCCTTGCTATCTCTTGCAATAGACCGGGAGATACATGCATCGTTGAAAGGTTACACCCGTGGGCGGGCAAACGGAAAACCGAGAAGGCTGGGGTCGACGCCTATGAACGAGTCCGCTTCATTCGGGGAGCACCCGATAGCCAGTCCAATCGTGGATCATGACGCCGGAGAGGCCGGATGCGGCGGGGCTTGAACCGATTTCGGAGATGAATTCCGACACGCGTTTCTTCGATCGGCCGGCGAAAGACAGGCGCTCGGGGCGCACGAGGTATCTCTCACGGATCCGAAAGCTTGGAATACCATCGGCGGCAGGCGGCGCGAAAATCAGCCGAGAGGTCTGTGCCTCCACGCGCGCTTGGGCCAGGAGGGGATCCGCTTCCCGAACCAGCACGATATGCTCTTCGAGCGCCAGAGGGCGGGTCTCTATCGCGAGCCAAACCGGGACGCCGGTAAGTCTCGAATAGCGAATCCAATCGCCGGAGATATCGAAAAGTTCTCCCCGATCGGTCCGATAGCTCATCACCGCCACGTCATCGACGATGTTCATCACCGAAAATCCGACGGGACGACCCTCCACGCGCCGCTGATTGAACCAGAACGGCATGACCACGGACAAGCTCGATCGCTCGCCGACCAGCGCCGCCAGACGCGAAATCAGCTCCACGTATTTTCGATCCCCTATTTCGGGGTCGGCAGCAAACTGCGGAAGTAGGTACGGCTCAATGTCCAGTTGAATACCCGCGGCGGCGTTTCCAGGCAGTGAGAGAGCCTTTTCCACCCTCCCGACCAGCGGATCGGGGTTGAGCACCGCTTCGGGATATCCGTCCAAGGCGAGGGACTCGATTCCCTGCTTCTGCGCGGCGCTCAAGAGCTCACCGTAGGCCTTCCAGACTTCCTCCCCTTCCGCAAGGTCCGGGATCTGGATCGAAAGCCTCGTACATTGAAGCGAGAGGCAAGTCTCGATGGTACGCCTTGGATCCTGCAGGGCATCCTTGTACTCCCAGAGCCAGAGGCCCGTCCTCAATGGCAAGCTGGAATCCGACGATATCGCCGCCAATCGAGCTTTGTCGATGGTCACGCTTTTTCCACCCTTCCCCAGCGTCACGACGAAACCGGCGAGACGGCGCAAATCCACCGAAGGCGCAATCGAGGCCAGCGGAAGGGTAAGGTCCAATTTTCCGTTCGACTTTGCCACCTCGGTCCCCGCTCCGATCGATGGACCGATCCGGTCGGCCAGCGAGAACGTGAACGCTGCGATACCTGACACTTTCAGAGCCAGCGAACCGAACGAAAGAACATCCAGCAGGTCGTCCTTTCCCCCGAAGGGTATCAGCCACCGACAGCCCGCATGCGCGTTGCCTTTCGGCGTCAGTCGGTAGGACTTCGCAGACCTGACGACGTCGCTTTCGCATCCGTTCTGCGCGACGGGATCACCCAGACGCGGCAGGAGGTCAACGGCGGGTCCGGAAAGCACTTCGATCCTGGGTTCCACGGACACAGTCAAAGCGAATCGAAAGGTCACGGACGGTTTTTTGCCTTCGATCAGAACGACTTCGATTTCCTGGACATCCGGACCGGGAATCGTCTCAAGTGGGATTTCGGTTCCATTGGAGGCTCCCGACATGGCGGCAGGGCAGACCATCAGAAGGAGTGTGCAGCGCGCGACGCGGCACAGCGCGCGAATTCGCATCCCCTTCAATTGGCCTACCATCGGCCGAGTACGCCCACGCTCGCACCGACTCCCCAAGGAGTCCGCTCGGCATCATTGAAGGACACGAGCAGCGACACCCCTAGATGCCTGGAAAAGTACCGTTGCGCCCTCGCAAGAATGTCAGTGGCGTATCGGAGATCCAGCCGGGGCCCGGGTCCCAGGACGATCACCTGCCGCCCAAGGGCGCCGCCGATCTCCACGAAATCATCCCCCGATTCGAAGAAGTATCTCGCCGAGCCGGCGCCCCGATATCCGATTTCACCGTGGCTGGGGTTGGCGAAGGCCCGCCCCCGCAGGTACCAGTTCCCGAGATAGCGGCCGAGGGAAATTCCCGGCATGTTCACTACGCTCTCCTTGAACATCATGTTTCTATAACTGGCGGAAACCTCCCAGCCCCCTCCAAAGCCTTGGAACAACTCCGCGTACACATCCGCCGTCGGCATGACGTCGGGATCGAACACCCCCTGGACTCTGAGATTGCCATAGGCCCGGCTCCAAAGGCCGAAGTAGGAGTCGAGCGCCACTCCCTCATCCCATTTGCCGAATCGGGAGACTCGAAAACCCTCCAAAATCAGCGAGGCCGGAGCGAACTTCCGCTCGAGGCTACCGGTGAACACGTGCCAGTCGGCTTGATCCTTTTCGAACCGCTGAAACTCGTACCGAGCGGAGGACTTCCAGGGAAACTCACTCTCACGGGCCAACGTCGAATCGGCTCCGAAGAGGATCGAAACAGCAAATCCCGCCGCGGCCACCCCACCCTTCATCAGGCGCAAGCGTTCGCACCCACCCCCACCCGAACCCTCCCCCGTCGAGGGGGAGGGGGTAGGCGCAGGCTTTATGCCTGCGTCCGAAGACGCACCCGTAAAGGGTGCGGCTACCGTCCCTTCCCCCCTTGCGGGGGAAGGTGAGGATGGGGGGTGCTCATCGCGTGCCATCACGCCATCGCCCCCTCCGTTACTCTTCGGGGACGACGAAAGGTACACCATCCAATCACGCCGTCGCCCTCTCCGTCTCAAAGCCCTTGCGAGCCAGCGTTCCCCAGGTCTTCACCCCCCGGACGGACGAGAGAAATCCGCGAACCCGCCAGTAGGTCGAGAATTGGCGGTAGCCGAAGTTCTCGGCGAAGGCGAGAAGGAACAACCGAAACAGGTCGCCGGTCTTCGGATACCTCCTCATTGAGAGTTCCTCCAATCCAACCGCCATGATCGAGAGCGAAACACCGAAGACCACGGCCACCATCAGGAAGGCGAAGACATAGGACGGAGGCGTGTTCCCCAGGGCCACGGTGCCGATGAACGCCAGATAACCTCCCAGTTCGATCACCGGACCCAACATTTCCAGAAAGAAGAAATACGGGAAAGCGATCAGCCCAATTCGCCCGTAACGCGGGTTGAGCAACATTCGTGAATGCCGAAGCAACGAGTCCATTAAGCCCCGCTGCCAGCGATCCCTCTGGCGGGCGAGCTGTTTGATCGATTCGGGACATTCCGTCCACGCCACCGGATCGGGAACGAAGGATATCTTGTATTTCATGCCTTTCTCGCGGCAGTACCGGTGCAGGCGTACCACCAGCTCCATGTCTTCCCCCACCGTATCCGTGGCATAACCGCCCACCTCCACCACGGGCCCGCGCTTGAACAGCCCGAAGGCTCCCGAAATGATCAGGGTGGAATCCATCGCATCCCAACCCATGCGTCCCGACAAGAAAGCACGGAGATACTCCAGGACCTGTATCCGGGCCAGGAATTTTCGCGGAAGCCCAACGGAGGTGACGCGGCCCTGCACGACCCTGCACCCGTTCACGACACGAATGATCCCCCCGGCGGCGACGGTCGTCGCATCCTCCATGAAGGGGCGGACGATGCGAAGGAGCCCATCGCGTTCCAGAACGCTGTCGGCGTCCATCGCGCAGTAGAGGGGCGTCCGGCAGAAATTGATGCCGGCGTTCAAGGCATCGGCCTTCCCGCCATTGTCCTTGTCGATCACCCAAAGATTGGGATGCCGCCGGCTGCGATAGGTACCCCTCACCCGTTTGGTGGGAATTTCGGACGTCGGATACCTCGCGGCGGGAGCGAGATCGAACGCCTCTTTCATGCGATCCAAGGTGCGATCCCGGGAACCGTCGTTCACCAGCAGGACATCGTAGTCGGAATAGCGGAGCCCGAGAAAGGACCGCACCGCATCCACGCAGGTTTTTTCCTCGTTGAACGCGGGCGCGATCAGGGTGATGGGAGGGGGACCCGCCGACGCGATGAGATTTTCGAAATCGAGGGCCCGCATCCGCTTCGCGTATCGCCGGAGGGCGCCAAAGGCGAATAGGCTGGTGATCAGGTAGGCCGTGTTGAGCAGCACGAAGTACAGGAGGACGATCGCATTGATCGCGCCGATCGCCTGCCATATCCGGTGGATGATCACGCGGCCGACTCCAGAATCTGCTGGGCCAGGATGTGTCTCGGATGGCTTGGGGCCTCTGCGATGGCCTCGAGGATTCCGTCTGCTCCGATCCCCTTCAGCGCGGTGGCCGCCTGGATGGCCACCCAAGGAGACTTGTCCATGAAGGCCCGCCGGAGGACGGCCACATCCTCCATGTCACCCAGCCTTCCCAAGGCTCCGATGGCTTGGGCCCGAATGGAAAAGTGACTCGATTTCGCCTGGCGCCGGATGAGGTCAAGGTGTTCGGGGCGTCCGACCGCGCCCAACAACCGCAGGCACGCGGCCACAAGATCCACACTCTGTTCCGTTTCGATGATCGCCGCGGCCCTTTCCGCCGCCGAAAATTGATTCAGGCGGAGCAGGGCCTCGGCGGCCACCGAACGAGCGGAGGTTTGCTTTTCGGGGTCTGAGAGAAAGCCTTCGAGTTGCGGGGCCAATTCCGGCCCCACAGCCGCGAGCATGGCCGCCAGGAAGCCCGGGCTCCAGTCCTCAAAGCGGTGGAGGTGATCCATGATCGCCGTGGCATGACCCACAAACTCTTTCTGCGCCAAGGCTCGTGCGGCGATCATGGCCACGAGCGGCGAAGGATCGTCAAGGAACTTCAGGACTTCGTCAGCGTACTCGGGAAGTCCGAGGCTGCTGAGCATCTGAACGGCGCGCGCCCGGTCCTCGGGATCTTTAGACCGGCGCCTACGGGCTATTCGGGCAAGAAACGGATGGGCCAACGAAGATAGGGTGCGTCGCTCCTCGCCCCGGAATCGGTTCGCGTAGCGCAAGAGGAATTCAAGAAAGTAGTCCCGATCCCAGGGGCGGATCCATTCGGCAAGGAACGCGGTGTGCCGCCCTCGCCCGACGGCCTCCATCACCCAGGGTTCCCACTCCCGTTCCAGACGAGCCCAGCGTCTGGCCTTGATGTTGTTTCGCAATCGCATCATGACTGTGAAACCGGCGAACAGGAGGGTCAGTCCAAGGAGGACCAGGACCGATATGCCCAGGTAGAGCAGCACCTTGTCCTGAAGGAAACGGTCCGCCAATACGTCAAGTCCCATGGGGGCGATCTTCCCAGCAACGCTGGCCGGGAGCAACCGGTGGATCCAGTGGGGCAGGCGGGTCAGCCGCGCGTCATCTGCCGGCGGATTCGCGCCACCAGTTCCACGGGAGAGAAGGGTTTGGTGATGGCGTCGTTCGCTCCCAATTCCAGGGCGCGCGACACCGTCCCCTCGCTCCCCAACCCCGCCAAAAGGACGATCGGAACCTTCCGGAGGAACGGATGGCCGCGAAACCGACTCAACAGTTCCAAACCGTCCATTCCGCGAATCTCAACATCGAGGATGATGAGATCGGGCGCAGCCTTCTTGCAAGAATCCAGAGCGACGATTCCCTCCGTGTATGTGGACACTTCAAATCCTTCCCGCTCCAGACGATGCTGGAGCACGGATGCCACGATGGGATCGTCCTCGACCAGCAGCACCTTCTTGACCTGCAGAGCCGTTCCCTCATCGGAAAAAATCACCCGGTCCCGGCCGGCCCCTTTCGCCGCGTTCATGAGGCGGATCGCCTCACGGACGACATCCTCCACGCGGTCCCCGGCCCGAACGGGCGTGACCCCCGCGGAGAATGTCGCTTTGAATTTCCCGCCATCCCTTGATTGAAATGTGCCCTTGCGAAGATGCTCCAAGGCCTTTTCGAGGGCCCGTGCCGCCCCCTTGCCATCGGTGTCCGGAAAGAGGACGACGAATCCTTCCCACCCCCAGCGCGCCAGGAGGTCGGACTTCCGAAGCCCCTGGGAGACGACTGCGCTGAAGCGACGAATCACCCCGTTGCCCACGGAGCGCCCGTAGGATTCGTTGATCAATTGAAGATGATCGAGATCGAGCATCGCCACCGAAACCGGCTCGCGGGTCCGAGCGGCATGCGACTGCGCGCGCTGAAAAGCCTCGATAAAGGCCCCCCGGCTCGGCACGCGCGTCAGGGGATCGTAGAGCGATCCGCGAGAAATCTCATCGGCACGTTGGAGGCGCGCGGATACGACGGTGGCCAAATGCTCCAGATCGAGCGGCTTGGTCAGAACGTCCTCCGCGCCGAGGGCCAGGCATTCCAATCGCGTCCGCCGGTGGGCCGAATCCGAAAGGATCAGCACGGGAATCCCAGACGTGGCCGACTCCTCCTTGAGGCGCACAAGGAGGTCTCTGGCGTCGATGTCGGGCAGGAACATTCCGAGAAGAATCAGTTGGATGTTGGACGAGGCCAGGATCTCACCCGCCCTCGCCGCGGAGTCCGCCGTAACGATTCGACGGCCGGAGGAAGTCAGCCGCTCACGCAGGGCCGCGAGAACGTTCGGATCCGAATCGACCGCCAGGATGGATTTGCGGCGATCTTCCGGAATACCGTCGACGGTATGGAGCATCGCCAGAATCCGACCGAGGCGATCGGGCATCGCAGCATCATCGGCTAAAGCCAGGGCTTGAGCCGCATCGGTAATTTCACAGAAGCCGCATTGTGCGCACAGGGAACGGATGGAATTGGCGATACGCCGGATGGAACCGACGGACTCCACCTCTCCCTTGCCAAGGGCGTCCCGCGCCGCCTCCAGCGCCGCGGCGCGGGCCAGAAGGGCTTCGTGACACCAGTTCTTGAGGTCGTCCGCTTCCGTCATGGTCTTGCCGCCGACAGGGTCGGCCTTTGGAGGTTTGGGACGGGACTCCGCGCGCCTACGCAGCGGAGATCTTGGAAGGCGAGGCGTTCGGATCAGTCATCTCCGCCGCAATCCTTGGCGTTGTTGGTATCCGAGCATGACCCCCCGTGAACCGTGAGGATCCTGAGCCCACCGAGGCCGGAGGCAACGAACAGCACATTTCCCCGATAGGAGACATGGTTCACCGATTCTTGTTTGGCAAATTGAAGCCGGCCCAGCAGGGGAAGGTCGAATGGGGCATCTGCATTGTCCTTCTCAAGGTTGCCGGTCGCCCGTGCCACGTAGACGCCTGCCTCGCCGTTGGAGATGAAGACCAGATCCCCGTGAACGGAAACCGCATTGGTAACCACCACGGAGGCATCCAGCCCGGAAACGGTTGGGACCGCCACGCGGGAAAGAATGCTCCCGCTCTTCAGAGCGATCACCTGCGCGCCCTTCGATCCCGCCGCAACGAAGGCTTTTCCGCCCTTCACAACGACCGTGGATTTGGATTGGGGAATGTCGGCTCCCTCGAAGGGGAAACTCGAAATCAAACCGGCGGACGAACGATCCAGCACGGCGAGCCGCCCGTTGGTGCCCTGAACCACCGCAACCTGATCCCCGGCCACGTCCAGCCACCGGGCATCGCTTAGGACGGCGCTGGACAGGAGCGAAATGGACTTCGAATCGAAGATGAAAAGCCCGCCCCCATCGCCCGAGGTCGCATAGACACGGCCTCCCTGGACGGCCACGGCCGTTCCGGCGAAGCTGCTCAGGGCCACCCTCAGATTGTTTTCCAGCCCCAGTTTCCCCTGCGAAGCCGACATGCGCTCCAGCACCGCGGAACTTGTGAACCCGGCATCGCCGGTGGCCTCCGCGAGGAACACCTCGCCTGACTCGTATGCCACCGCGTTGATGTCGGCGTTCTGGAACACGGCTTGGGAGATCAGCTTGGGTTCTTCGGGCTTGGTCACGTCAAATACGTTGAGCGCGCCCGCGTACACGTCCCCCTTCACATTGTAGCTCACGAACGCCAGGTGGCCCGAGATGGCCACGGAGGTCGCCTGGACAGCCTGTCCACCGACCGTGGGGGGGTGCACTTCCGCCACGAGTTTGAGGTCGATGGGTTGGGGGGACGATGGAGCCCGACGAATCGCGCTGGGGTCCGCCACGCCCTCCACCGGCACGGTCGTATCGGTCAACTGAACCTGATCGCCCAGGCTGGATTCGTCGTTGGTGATTGAAACCCGGCCCTCGGATTTTTCATCCGACCCGGAATCCTGGCACCCGGGAGCCAACCCGAACGAAACAATCAGAAGGGCTGCCGAAATTGGGGTGGGCATGAACATCCGCATTAATGACCTCTCTTGTCGTGGAAGGCTACCAAAATGCTTGATGAAATGCAATGTCGGGCCTCACTTTCGGTCACTGATCTGGGAAAGAAGATGCTCCATCAAGGGGAGGTAGACATTCCAGAAGAAAACCTCTGGCTTGACCCGTGGGTTCATGGGCAGCAGCCGATAAAAGAACTCAAGGCCCCAGATTTTCCAGGTGAACGGGGCGCCTTGGATATCGGCAAAATCTCCGGCGAAATAGAAGACCGGAACCTGTCCCTCCATCTTGCGCATCACGGCAGGGAACGAATCGGGAATGCCGGCCTTCAGGATCTTCTCCTTCCCCACCTCCGAGACGTTCAACTGATACCGCGCCAGTACAGAGGCGCCAGGCGGGACACGGACGACATCAAACCAATAGAGGTAAGGGAGCCCGGACTTCGCATCGATTGCGCCGCTGTTCGATTTCTCGATTTCGAACGTCACACCATCACGGGATATGTCGTTCCGCGTCGATAGGACCACCAACCTTCCATCGTCGTGCACGAAGAGAAGGCCCGGCCCGCTGAAGTTCCACGGTTCTCCGTATTGCCGCTCGTACCCCTGCACGGCCCAGAGGGGAACCTCCCCACTTCGATGCAAGTTGTCGAAAATCCGACCAACCCAGCCGGACCATTCCACCCCGAGAGTTTCGGAGAGGATCCTCCGTGCTTCAGCGCCCGTGGGCGTGGCGAAGGAATTGAACTCCGCGATCAGCGCCGTGCCTTTGCGTACCGCATCCTGAATCTGTCCGGCCTCCTTGACTTCGAGTCCACCATAGAGGAGCGATGAGAATTTGCCTCGGGTATCTCCCAAGTAGTATTCACTCGCATACACACCGTAGGTGTCCGCGATGTAGAGCAGATCGACCCCCTCAAGCGAGTCCGGCAGCGATTGGACACGGAATTTCTTTTCCGGCAAAGGATGGAATCCGGCGTAGTCCCGGTCGTAGGCGAAATCCGAGCCGTCCGGCTTCACGACCTTGAGATGATTCAGCACCCACATCAGCCCCTTATGCTCGCGATAGCTCGGATCCGGAACCGTTTTGTCGAGGATTACGACGGACAGGGGGCGCGCGTCGGATTGTCTCCAAATCAGGTGCGGACCCAAGACCAGCAGCGTGACTGTGGCGAGAAGGAAGAGAGACCACGTTCCGCCCTTTTTCAGGGCGGTCTTATTTTTTCCTGCCAGCTTGAACCTTCCCGAGGAGTTCCAGGGCTTCCTGATTCTGGGGATCGAGCTTGAGGACCGTTTCCATCCTGAGCGCCGCTTCTTGCGAATTTCCCTGCCGGAACCGCACGTGGCCGAGTCCGATCAGGCCCGATACATTCGCCGGATCGCCTTTGAGCACGGAAGAGAACTGAACGTCCGCCGTCGAAAGATCGTTCTGCCGCAGAGCCGTGTATCCGAGGCCGAGCTGCCCATCCGTACTTTCCGGTAGATCCTTCAGAGCGGACTCGAAGGCGATGCGAGCGCCCCCCATGTCACCCGTGTGATAGGCGGCCCAGCCGCGAAGCAGGAACGCAGGCGGCTCCGGGGCGGCTATTCCCGAGAGGGTTTCGATTACCTGCGCATACTTCCGCTCGTCGAATTCCTGCTGGGCGCGATCCAGGAGTCGGGTGTCTTGCGAACGGTCCCCTTGGCGGATGAGGTAGCTCCCCGACTCCGTACCCCTGGCGTCCAGAAGCGCTTTCACCCTGGCCACTCGATGGATTCCCAGATAGCAGTGAACATAAACTTTTCCGTCGATCCCGGCGATGCCGGCTGCCGCTTCAGCGGCACGTTGCTCCGCATCCGCGCCAAGCGCTTTTCCAAGAATGCTCGCCATGGGGAGATTGATTACCGTTACGCCGTATTTTTCACCCAGCGTTTTCTCGCGTTTCAGCAGCACCGCCTCATAGGGAACCCTGGGATCGAGAAGGCTGGCGATGGTTTTCACCCCATGGCCTCGAAGGATTTCGAAGTCGCTCTCGACCGGGTACGGCCCGATGATGACCTTGCCACCGGTATCGGAAATCTTGCCGCGGAACAGGCTCGTCAATGGATTGTCCGGCGTCAGGAGAATCCAGACCGCCGCGACCCCGAGGAGAACCCCGGCGCCAATAATTGACCACACCCAACGCTTCATAATTTTTCTCGTTTACCCGGTAGCGCGATGCTTTACAAGAGGAGAAGGTTACGACCGGGTGCTTGAGCCAAGATGGCGATGGCACCGGCTTCCTTGATTGCGGGCAGGATTGCCCGCATGACGAAACCCAGTGCCTGAGCCAGGAAGGCGATGGTATTCGCTTCCTCTGACGTCGGCAGGATTGCCGACATCAGGAAGCGAATGCCGGCGGGCCGGATTGAACGGCCAACCTAGGGCTTATGAGACCCTCGCTCTGCCATTGAGCTACACCGGCGACTTAGTTGTTTCGCAAGGTTAGCCGACCTCACCGCCTTTTGCCATCCCCCTCGGTGGCTGTCTTGATGGCTGTTGGGTCCCCTACCTTCACGTCCGAAAGCTTCTCAACAGCCGACTTCATGTGGTCGGGTGAAAAATGTGCATAACGAAGGACCAAACTGAGCGACTTGGGGGAATGACCCAGGAGCTTCCCGATTTCAGCAAGTGGCACGCCAGCCATGGCCAGGCGACTCGCGAAATCGTGGCGCAGATCGTGAAAATGTACGTCGTCTACTCCCGCCCGCTTCGCAAGACGTCTGAAAAAATTCGACAAGTAGTGGACGGCCCTGCCGAACCACGCGGGGAAAATGGGGAGCTCCTTGATTTGCCCCGATGGGAGCGTAGTCACATTGCCCGCATCCCTTACCTGGACTCTCCGGATCACTCGGAGCCGAAGCCCCCATAGAATTTCGTACACTTCGCTGTTCATCGGTACCTCGTACGTCTTACCGCCCTTATTCTCCCGGACCGTGATAGTGCGCTTGTGAAAATCAGCATCGCCCCACCGGAGCGATGTGAGTCCCGTCAGGCGAATCCCCGTGTTCCACGCGATCCTGATCAGCGGGATGTTCTCCGTGTCACATGCCGATAGCAACTTCGCGCGCTCATCTTCGCTCAGATACCTGACCCGGTCATTGTCCTCCGTGAGGAAAAGCCCCCGCTTCTTGGGGAATGCGGCGGGGTTCGTCTTGACCCTCGTCTTAGGGTCGATCATCGAACGATAGTAGATAGCCCGGAGAGTCCCGATGTATCGATTCACAGTTCCCGGTTCATGTCCCTCTATGAGACGTTGTTTCACGCTCTCAATGTCGTCGGGCGTAATCGTATCGGCGGGCCGATCCCCAAGAACCTTCGTCCAAAACTTTACGTGACGTTCAATCGACGGCATGTACTTCCCATTTTTCACCGCGTACTCAACATAAGCCGACGCAATTTTTCGGAATTGAATTGTTCCTGCTCGCCCGACCGACTCCGGGAAGAATTTTGCTTCCCGCACTTCCGTTTTGCGCTTCCGATAGACCTCAACGGCCAGCCCCCTCGGGCCAACTTTTTCTCGGTGACGTTTCCCGATCTGGTCATAGAACACTACCCACCACACTCCCGATGCCTTGGGGTACTCGTACACACCCCGCTGTTTCTTCGCCTGCCTTCCCATCTTCAAACCTCCAATTATTCCTTTCCGCCGATCCGCAAGGCTCCGTCCATGATCTTTTGAATCACCTCCTCCCTGAAGCGAAGAGCACGCCCTAATTTCACCACCGCTCCCACCGGGAACTTTTTCAGATAGACCCATTTGTAGACCGTACTAACCTTCAGCCCGAGCTTTTCAGCCAGGTCAGGGGGTCTGATGAGTTTCTGCATCGCGCCTACCTCCTCCCCTTGTCCTGGGGTGAAACAATCGTGCCATAGAGTCGTGCCGCCAAAACGCCCGCCGCGAGGATCAATCCTCCGACGGCCGCAGCTTTGGCGATCTCCTTCCCGAAATGCCGCTGGTCCGCCGCCCTTCGGAGCTTGAGGCACTCGCTCTGAAGAATTCCCAGGACCTGCCTCGCCAGCGGGTCTAGCCGAACTTCCTTGCCTCCCGCAGCTTCCCACCTGAAAATGCTACTCGGGTGAACACCAGCAGCCTTCGCCAGCTGTATCGGCGACAGCCCGAGACACTCTCGAAGGTCTTCGATCTCCTGTCCGGTCATATTTATATAGAGTCTTATATACAATCCTATACAAGTCAAGCGATTTTTCTCCCTCAGGAGGTGTGCCAATGAGGGTGCTCCGAGAGGTGGACTGCTCAACAGCGGAGTCGTACAATTACCGGAATTGACATGGTGCAGGGGCTGGGCGACGAACTAGAGTGGAAGACCCGGAAAAAGCGAATCGATCCGAGGCTGGATGCCTGCGACTGGAGATTACCCACGAAAGGGCAAGTGCCCCTTCGGACGCCGTACCGGACCGAGGAATACCCTACAGATAACGGGCCGGCAGATTACGCCCTGCATCTTGACGGGAAAGTTCTTGGGATCGTCGAGGCGAAGAAGGTAACACTCGGTCCGCAGAACGTTCTGACTCAAGCAGAGCGGTATGCACGCGGGGCCACCAATAACGGGTTCGATTTCAATGGACTGCGTGTACCGTTCCTCTATTCGACCAACGGTGAAGTGATCTGGTTCCATGATATCCGACATCCCCTAAACCGGTCCCGTCGCATCGCCGGATTCCACACGCCCGAAGCCCTAAAAGAGCAACTTGGCCGCGATTTCGACGCCTCCTGCCGATGGTTTACGGAGAATGCGAATGCCCACCCAAGATTGCGCCCCTACCAAGTAGAGGCAAACACCGCCACGGAGCAGGCCATCGCGAACCGGAAACGCGAAATGCTCGTGGCGATGGCCACGGGCTCCGGCAAGACGTTCACCATGGCGAATCAGATGTATCGATTCATGAAGTCCGGTGTATCCAAGCGCATTCTTTTCCTGGTGGATCGGCGGGCGCTCGCCGCCCAAGCCGTTCGCACGCTCGCCTCATTCGAACCGGAACCCGGACAGAAGTTCGACAAGCTCTACGAGGTTTACAGCCAACGTTTCCACCGCGACGATCTCGACGAAGAGGAGAAATTCGATCCGGAAGTCCTTCCGTCAGACTACCTGCTGAAGCCCAGCCCCGATCACTCGTTCGTTTACGTCTGCACCATCCAGCGAATGGCGATAAATCTTTTTGGACGGAACGCGATTTTCGGCTCGGGCGACGAGGAAATCGACGAGGATGCCGATCACCTCGATATCCCTATCCACGCCTTCGATGTCGTCATCGCCGACGAGTGCCACCGAGGCTACACATCTCAAGAACTTTCGGTCTGGCGGAACACGCTCGACCACTTCGATGCGATCAAAATCGGCCTCACCGCCACACCCGCCGCGCACACGACGAGCTATTTCAAGGAAGTCGTCTTCCGATATGAGTACGAACGAGCCGTCCGGGAGGGCTATCTCGTGGATTACGATCCCGTTGCCGTTCACTCCGATGTGCGGCTGCGCGGCGTGTTCGTCAAAGAAGGGGAGAAAGTTGAGAGGGTGGATACGGAGACCGGAAACGAGCAACTCGATCTCATGGAGGACGAGAGGCATTTCGACGTGCCGGAGGTGGAACAGCACGTCACGTCTCCGGATTCCAATCGCAAGATCATTGAAGAACTCAAGAAACACGCCTTGGAGCATGAACAGAAATACGGGCGCTTTCCCAAGACGTTGATCTTCGCCGCAAACGACCTGCCGCACACCTCCCATGCCAATCAGCTCGTCGACATCTGCCGCCGGGCATTCGAACGGGGCGATGCCTTCGTTCAAAAGATCACGGGATCGAAGGACGTCGACCGACCTCTCCAGCGCATCCGGGAATTCCGCAACCGTCCCCTTCCGGGTATCGTCGTCTCGGTCGACATGATGTCCACCGGGGTCGACATCCCCGATCTGGAATTCATCGTTCTCCTTCGGCCCATCAAGTCCCGCATCCTTTTTGAGCAGATGCTGGGCCGGGGCACCCGGAAGGGCGAAAAACATCCGGACAAATCCCATTTCACGGTATTCGACTGCTTCGGCGGTTCTCTTTTGGAATACTTCCGGAAGGCCACGGCAATTTCGGCCATCGCGCCGGAACGGGTGGCCCGGACCATCGAAGAGGTCATCAATGATGTCTGGAGCAACCGGGACCGCGAGTACAACATCTGTTGCCTGGTGAAGCGGCTTCAACGTATCAACAAGGAGATCGCGCCCGAGGGACGTGACAATCTGAAAGTTTTCTTGCCTGATGGCGATCTGGGCCGATACGCTCAAGGACTCCCCCACGCGCTCAATCAGGATTTCGTTGCCACGATGAAGCTCTTACGCGATCCCGACTTTCAGAAACTCCTGACCGATTTCCCCCGACCGAAACGCGTCTTTTACGTGGCCATCGAGAGCCAGGACACCGTCAGCTCGGAAGTCCTCATCCGGGATGCGGTTGGAAACGAATGGACGCCGGGGGACTACATCAAGGCCTTCCACGCTTTTGTTCGGGAGAATCCGGATCAGATCCAGGCGATTGGAATCCTCCTCAACCGACCCCAGGATTGGGGGATGGAGGCGCTCGTCGATCTTCAGAGCAAGCTGGCGGTCACCAAACTGCGGTTCACTGTGAAGAACTTGCAGACGGCCTACGGCGCACGCTACAAGAAAGCCCTGGTGGACATCATCTCGATGATCAAGCATGCGGCACGCGAGGGGGAACCTCTCCTGACCGCCGAGGAGAGGGTTGAGAAGGTGTTCAACATCATCAGGTCGCGCTACGAATTCAGCTACGAACAACAGAATTGGCTCGCCAGAATCCGCGAGCATCTCGTGGCCAATTTGTCCATCGACCCGAAGGACTTCGACGAGATTCCTGTTCTCTCGCGCGAGGGAGGATGGCAGAAAGCCAGAGGTGTTTTCGAGAAGGGCCGGCTTCGCCAAATCCTCCAGGATTTCAACCAATCCATCGCCGCATGAGTGACGTCGTCCAAAAACTTTGGGGCTTTTGCCACACCCTCCGTCACGACGGCATCAGCTACGGCGACTACATCGAACAAATCACCTATCTGCTCTTTCTGAAAATGGCCGACGAGAAGGACGTGAGAATTCCCAAAGCGTGCGCGTGGCCCGAACTTCGTGCCCAATCGGGCAGCGACCTTCTCGACGGCTACGTGGATATTCTCCGAAAGCTTGGGAAGGAGAAAGGCATCCTCGGTGATATCTACTCCTCCGCGCAGTCGCGGTTCCGGAATCCCGTCAATCTCAAGAAATTGATCAGTTTGATCGATGAGACGGAATGGACGGCGCTCGGCGTGGACGTGAAGGCCGAAGCCTACGAGGGCCTCCTGGAAAAAGCGGCCAGCGAGGGCAAGAAAGGAGCGGGGCAATACTTCACCCCGCGCATTCTGATCCAGTCGATTGTCCGTTGCATGAAACCCGATCCGAGGAAACACGCCGAGTTCACTATTTGCGATCCCGGCTGCGGAACGGGTGGATTTCTCGTGGCGGCGTATGAATGGCTTGTCGGTCGAACAAAGGGCGGCGCGCTGGATCGCGAGATCGCAAAGCGAATTAGGGCGAAAACCTATTTCGGCCAGGACCTCGATCCCCAGCCGCGCCGTCTTGCCCTGATGAATCTCTATCTCCACGGTTTGGAGGCGGTCATCGCGCTGGGCGACTCAATCTACGAGCCACCGGGAAGTGAGAAGTTCGATGTTGTCCTGACGAATCCACCTTTCGGGACGCGAGGCGCGAACCAAGCGCCGGACCGGGAAGATTTCACCGTGGCCACGTCGAATAAACAGCTCAATTTCGTCCAGCACGTCCTCACCATTCTGAAGCCCGGCGGTCGGGCGGCGATTGTGTTGCCGGACAATTGCTTGTTCGAGGATCAGGCCGGAGAGGTGATGAAAATACTCACCGAGGATTGCGATCTCCATACGGTATTACGCTTGCCGCGTGGGACCTTCACCCCCTACAGCCAGGGCGTGAAGGCAAATGTTGTGTTTTTCACCAAGGGATACGCGACGGAGACGGTATGGATTTACGACGCCCGAACGAACGTGCCGGGGATCACCAAGAAAGATCGCCCGCTCGCGCCGAAGCACTTCGAGGGATTCGAGAAGTGCTATGGCTCCGATCCGAATGGCCGTGGAAAACGGAATCCGACGGACTCGAAGGAGGATCGTTGGCGGAGCTTCCATATTTCAGATGTCAAAACCCACGATTTCAAGCTGGACAGCTTCAAATGGCTCAAGGAAGACTCCCTTGAGGACGCCGATGACCTCCCGGACCCAGAGGAACTCGTAGCCGACGCCGTTTCCGAACTCAATGCCGCCATGAAGGATTTGAACAAGATCATGGCGTATCTTGAGAATGGAGAAGCGGTACCAAACAAACCGAAGGGGACATGATAGTTACAGCACCCAACTCGGCGACCGGCACTCCTTCGGCTCCGAGTCACTCTGAACTCCCCGAACGGTGGACAATTGCCAAGCTTCTGGAGGTTTGCGAGCTGAATCCGAAGAAGCCGGCGAGGAACGCCCTGCCGAAAACCGCTCCAGTATCATTCGTGCCAATGGCGGCGGTAGACGAGAAGGAGGGCGCGATTCGTATAGTCCATGAGCGGGCATTCGCAAGCGTAAGGAATGGGTACACTGCCTTTCGTGAAGGCGACGTATTGATGGCAAAAATCACCCCGTGTATGGAGAATGGCAAAGCGGCTGTTGCCCGAGGCTTGAAGAATGGGATCGGTTTCGGATCAAGCGAATTCCATGTTCTCCGTCCGTCCCCGCAGGTGTTGCCTGAGTTCATCTTTCACTTCATTCGGCAAGAATCGTTCAGAAGGCGCGCCGAAAATGAAATGACGGGTTCAGTGGGGCAAGAAAGGGTACCAACGGAATTCTTCGACGATGTCGAGATTCCGTTTGCGCGCATATCAGACCAGAAGCGGCTTGTGGCGGTCGTTGAAACCCTGCTCGCCCAAGCCCATTCCGCCCGCGAACGTTTGGCGCGGGTGCGTGGAATAATGAAGCGCTTCCGTCAGTCCGTCCTCGCCGCCGCCTGCTCCGGCCGCCTCACCGCCGACTGGCGGGAGGAGGAGGCCGTGGCTTCAGAGATCGCTGACGAGCCTTGGCAATTCGAAAGCATCGCTTCTGTGTGCTCAGAGGTTGTCGACTGCCCACACTCAACTCCAAAGTGGGCCGACAGGGGCGAGATCTGTCTAAGAACCACAAATTTCACCATTGATGGGTTGGATCTTTCGACCGTACGGTACGTTTCGCGTGAGACCTACAGTCAGCGGGTGATCCGGCTAGAGCCGAGGCAGGACGACATTGTGTATAGCCGAGAAGGAGGAATCCTCGGAATAGCATGTATCATTCCAGCGGGCCTTCGCGCGTGCCTGGGTCAGCGGATGATGCTTATGCGTTGCAACCAGAAGACAATTCGGGCCAATTTTCTTTGCCATGTACTGAACTCCCCTCAGATGATGCATCGCGTAGTAGAACTCACCGGCGGGAGCGCTTCTCCGCATCTCAATGTAGGGGTCATTAAGAGGTTTCCAGTTCCATCTCCTCGACTAGAAGAGCAGGATGAAATTCTCCGTCGCGTCGAGTCCCTTTTCAGGCTCGCGGACAAAATCGAGGAGCGCGTTTCCACCGCCGCCGCCCGCGCCGACAAACTCACCCAATCCATCCTCGCCAAAGCCTTCCGCGGCGAACTTTTCCTCACGCATGCTGATTCAACCCATTGCGAACCGACCTCCGGACATGCAATTAAACGATGAGGCAGATCACGCAGCCGAATTGGTGCTTTGGGAAAGGACCTGGCGACAAAGATCGGAAAATGTCTTATAGATTGTCACTCCGTTCGCGGATCGGCCGCGGAAGAACTTCTTCATCTTTTTCTGGACGCAATCGGAAGGATCCACCACCACGATTCTACGGTACTTTGTATTCTTATCATTCATCGCCTTTGAGAGAATTGCCCGAAGATGGAAATCGGTTGAGATGAGGGAACATCCGATGATTACAATCTGATCTGCGTCCTTTGCGGCTCCGTATGTAGCTATCCATAGCTTCCGCCAGAATTGGTTCCTAAAGAATTTCGAATAGAGCGGCGGAACAAAGAGGCGTACCAATCGTTGCGCCTTCCTTTCATTTACCATTGGGAGTGCAGTCATTCGGATCTCAGAAACAGGGCGACGTTCAAGCACTTCTTCGAGATTCTTGGAGTTCCCTTTAGCGAACCAGTTAAGTGACCCGTGGGGCTTGAGAAGCCGCACACTTATGAGATGCACTTGCTGGCCATACTGGGGGACTGAGATTTCACTGCTTAGTCTTGCGGAAAAGCCGTACCCTTTTCGAGGATTCCAGCCCGCCGTAAATAACGCGTTGTCTACAAGCGTGTCATAGTTGAGGGAGACGATCACATCATGCGGTTGTAGCGAACGTGCGAGAAGATCGTGATGTTGAATGCCATCCCGAGGACGACAAGTCTTTTGAACAAAACGGAACAAGTGGATCAACAGATTGAGAAAATCTCTAATTTCGGGCCTGTACCCTACCGATGTTTTTCTGCCTCTCCCCTTATGAAAGATTTCCGGCAGATCTTTGGAGATAAAGAGGATGCTAAAGACTTCCTCCATGGTCGGTTGGCGGAAGCCTTTCGGTCCGACCTCGTGGTTCACGAAATCAGCAAGCCGGTCGTAGGCGGCTCTATGCGTTTGGCCGTCATTCGTCCGAATGTATTTTCTGAGCACTTCAAAGAAATCGCCATTAAGGGGGGCAGTTACCCGAGGGGAATGCGTCCCTCTAAGTGCACCTTTCGTCGCGCCGGCGCCAAGGACGATCAACGTCTTTGAGTTGCGACCATTGATGATCACTGCAACTCCCTCACCCGTCCGAAACCACAAGACGGCGTAAGCGCAACCGCATCATGAACAGCCAGCGGCTTACCTTCTGCGCCCAACCTTAGTGCGCCGCCCAGCGTATTTCCTAGGATTGAGAATCTGCGAGAGACGTCCTTGCGAAATCCCCATAGCGCTGGAAATCTCCGGATTGGGAATCTCGGCCTTCCTCAGAAGTAAGACCAGAAGCCGGGACATCGTCCGAAGTTCCTTCAGGATGAGTTGAGCTATTTCGTCATTCATTCTTCCCCCCGTTGTTAGGAATTCCTTCGGGGAAGCTTGGCGATCCCCCTCTTGCGTAGATTCGCCAAGGCCACATTGACGGTATTAGAAGTCGTGTTGAGGGCTTTGGCGATCTCTGTGGGCCGCATGCCAGCAAGGCTTAGAAGCCGGATTTGTTCAGACTGAGTTTTCCCCTCCGTCATCCGTAGAACCATCAACGTAAGAATCCCATTCAGCTTTGATACGATCGATTGGGCTAATTGCTGTTCCATTAGCTAGATCCTCCTCTTCGATTTCGCTTGTGCTATGGTTGCCGTAACGAAGTTAATTGGCTTCCCTACAATTCGAGCAATCTCTGAAGGGCTTGCTCCCATTGCAAGCAGTCTTCGGATCTTCTGCGCTGCGCTGGCGATTTCATCAAAATCGACCTGGTCAAGCAGAAGAGCCGTGATGAGGTCGAGCCGTCTTGCAATTCCCTCAAGAATGTCATCTTTTCGTTTCATAGCTACCTCCTTGTGTTACTAAGCATAATATCTAGCTAAGAGGCTGTCAATAGGCAATACTCCAGTCATTAGTTAGGCTATGAATGTTCGGAGGCGTTACACTTTATTACGGTCAATCAAGGGTTACCGGCGAAGGTCATCCATCCGGTCCCGCAGGCAGGTGAGGAGCCGGATCAGGGCCTCCGGGCTCATGTCTCCCCCATCCCCGAACGGAAGTCTCCGATTGGCGCTCCGCCGCCGGCTCACGGGAACCCTGCGGCAGAAGACCTTCGGAGAGGGCCGATCCCGGCGCTTTGAGGCGGTTTCCGGTCGACGACACCCATTTCCGTTTCAGCGCTCAGGACGATAGGATCCTTTCTCCATTCCTCTTCATCCTTGAGCTTCTCAAGCCCCCACCGCCGTCCCCGGTCGATAGGCTTCCTCCCGTCGTCGCTCAGGCCGCTGAACAGCCGCCAAGCCGTCTCCTGAACCAAGTCCTGCGCACGGACCACGTAATCCCGCGCCCAGTACCAAGGAACATCGCGGTGCTTGAGGAGATCGATCCATTTCCCAAGGGAAGTAGGCTGCCGGCGCAGGGTTTGAAGGCTCTCCATCTCGGACCAAGGATCGAAGGATGGGGCCGATGGCTTCGACCGCCTCCCTCCGATCCGGCCTTTCGTTGCACGTCTACCCACGGCGGGTGAGCACCTCGAAATCATGCGCGGTGATCCGGTGCGTCGGCTGGACGAACCAGGCCCATGGACGCTCCGGATCGTGGTCGCGGAAAACATCGAGCCTCGCGCGGAGGCGCACATCGAGGGCGACCGGACTGTCGATGTAAAGGGCGACGTCCGCGAGCCTGACGAGCCAGGGGTACTTCTCAGGCACCTCCACGGGAGCCTTGAGTCCTTTTTCCACCGCCGACGCAAGCCGCGCATGGCCGACAGTGCCCTTGGAGGCGGCGTAGAAGCAGATAGAGTCCCCAGCCTTGGCCGACTTCCGGGCCGCACTCTAGTCCCACGAACCTCAAAGAGTTGTACCCACCGCCCAATACGTGACCGTGAGGCCGCACTTGAAGAAAGTCGCCTTCATCTCCGCCGCTGCGTCGCTCGGCCAGTAGCCGCCGACTTCTACCGTGAACTCGGCTTCAGCGCCACCTACCCCGTCCTTTGCCTCCGAGACGGCGAGAGGACCTTGGAACGCGTACCGCAATGTTGTGTGGGAGGATTCCGCCAGGCGGCGCTGAATGTCCGCAACTTTCTCCGGCGTTGGATACGGTTTGAACTGGACGAGGAGTTTCATCGGCTTGGTATCGATAGCTCGATCACCATCCCGTCCGGCCCCGGATTCACGATCCGGGTGGAGCCGATGGAATCCTCCCGCCCGAAACACTCATGGAAGTGACCGCAGATGACGATGCGGGGCTTCAAGGATTCGACGATCCTACGCACCGCCTTGCTGCCGATGCGCTTGCCGTCTTTGGGCACCGTCCAAAGCGAGCCGGTCCAGATCGGCTCCAGACCACAACAGGCCGTGTCGGACGGCGGGAAGTGCGTGAGAAAAATCACCGGAAGGGCCGGGTCGACCTGCGCTTTCAGGGTGGGCAGGTAGCTCCCGTAGCACTCCTGGTCTTCTCCGAAGAGCGGGGATAGGTCGGTCGTGCCGTCTAGACCGGCAATCAGGACTCTCGTGCCCTCCGCCGCGCCGAACACGTCAACCTTGAGATCGACATACCGCAGGACCGGGAACGCCTTGGAGACCGCAGAGCAAATGGTTCCGTACTCGTGGTTCCCGGCGATGAAGTAGATCGGGATTCCAGCCTCGCTGAGCATCTTGAAGGATGGATGGAGACCTTCCGATTCGATGGTGAAGTCCCCCGCGCACACGATGAACGACGCCCGGCTCTCTCGTGTGAGGCGGAGGACCTTCTGGATCGACTCGACTGAGGCGTGGTGGTCCGTGAACGCTACGAAGCGAACCGGCGGGGAGGACGTCCGCTCCTGTTGTTCCTTCACGGGCATGACCTACCCGCAGCTTCCCGCAACTCAATGCTTGGAGGAACCCGCATCGACCCGACGCTGGAGGGACATCGCCATCTCCAGCGCGTACTGGACACGATCCCGGAGTTGGACCCACTGGCGATGCACTCTCTCCATCCCGTTCACTCGGTCGCGAACAATGGTCAAGATCTGGATCAGATCCTCCGCGTCGAACTCCTCATCCAAGGGAGGAGGGGCCGACCGTTTCGGCCGCCTCCCACTACCCCGCCCTTGGTTCGTTCTCTTACCCACGGCTGGTGAGGATCTCGAAGTCCTTGGGGGAGATCCGCCGTGTCATCTTGAGGAACCACCCCCAGGACCCTTCCGGGTTCCGACCCTCGAACGCATCGAGCTCGGCACGCACCTTCGCGTTGAGCACCTTGGGTTGCTCGACGTACAGGTGGACATCACCCAGCCGGATGCCCCAAGGATACTTCTCCGGGATAGGCACCTCGGCGTGGAGCCCCTTTTCCGGCCTGGAGGCGATTCGGGCATGGGCAACCGCCCCCACGCCGCAGGCGTAGAAACAGATCTGATCGTTCTCCTTCATCTGCCTCCGGGCGGGGGACCGGTCCCCAAGGGCGAACACGCGCCCGACACCCACGAGGGAGCGGATGATCTCGGTGGCCTTCGATCCATTCGATCCGACCGGGGCCAGCCAGCAGGTAGGCTCATCGGCGGTGACCACCTTTTCAGTGGAGGGAGCCAATGCCGGCTTGGGGAGGGTGTCCGGCTCCCGGCGGGCCATCAGGCGGGCGAGGAGGTCCACCACGGGGTCGACGTCCGGCGTGGAAGGCCGGAGGATGGCCAGTACATCCTCATGGGTGGCCTCCTGCTCGTCCACCATCTCCGCGAGGGAGAGGAGGGATTCGACGGAGGCCACTCGGAGTTGATGGGTCCTCTTTTCTGCGATGATGGCGTTCTCAAGCTGTCGCACCTGGGGATCGGGCCGTCCGACGACATACAGCCCCAGGGCGTGGTCCCAGCCGGGTATGACCCCTTGGGAGATGAGTTCATCCACGTACCCCACCAAGGCGGAGGTCTTGATGGCATAGGTTTCGGAGGTCTTCACCTCGATGACGAGGGAGAACCCTCCGGGAGATTTCCAGAGGCCGTCGAAGCCGACCTCTCCCCGGCCCCCGTTGTACCGGCCATAGGCGACATCGAACCCGAGGAGTTCCCCCAAACGGACCACCATATCCTGGAGCGCCCGGCTGGGCTGTTCGCCGGTCTCGCCGAGGCATTCCTCGATGTAGTCCCGGAGCTGGCCTACCTCCATGACGTTGCTCCGCAGATAGGACCGGAACCGCTCGCGCGGGGTGTTTTCGCCGGGGCTGTCGTCCAGCCTCCCGGCGAGGTCGAGTATCCGTTTCAAGCTGATCATCATTTTCTACCTCCTTTACGTCTCTTTCCGTTCTCTCGGCCTCACTCAGCCAAGATGACTATTTGTCAACACCAACGCTCTTGGGCCGCGACAAGTCAAGTACTTTCAAACAGATCGGGGCTTCATGGCCTGCTCGATTTCGGCCTTCCGAAGATGGGCAATGTAGGCAGGATTTGAGACGAGGTTGAAGGCGTAGGCGAGGGCCGGATTCAATTCGGAAGGGATCGGCGTGCCTGCTGGACCCAGGTGCCACAAGCGATCCGCGAAATCGTGATCGCAGGAAACGACGCCGATGGGGTCAGGGAGGTCCGCGGTGACCTTGTCCAGTGTCCTTCCCGATAGGAAATGGGCGTAGAGGCCGTAAGCGGGGGGATCAGTGGAGCAACGGTGGATGACAACGCCCCGGTCGGAAGCCGTGTGCGATTTGAAGACGACGAGCCAATCGGGGGCGGGGAAAGAGTGTTGGCCCACCGCTGTCCGGGCCGTCGGCTGGATCGCCGCGCCGGCCGCCATATCGGCGGCCATCCGGAGGAACTCCCGCCGTTCGAGGTGTTTTGCACTGCTCGGTCTCTTGGCGTCCATTGGTCGCCATGGACGCTTCGTTCCCGCGAACAGTCAAGTCGATTCGGACGATTTCAGACTATGGGTTGCTATTCAGAACTCTTGGCCGAAGTTCGGGGAAGAGCAGCGAAGTAAGGGGATGGGGGGATTACAGACAGCCGGTGGTGGTCTTGGAGCAGGTGCAGTCGCAGGAGTTCGCGCCAAGCGTACAAGGGTCCTTGGTGCCCATGCAGGTGGACTCGGCGGTGAATGCGACGGAACTCGATGAGGCCGATGAACTTTCGCATGAGGTGACGTTCACGCTGGCGTTCGCGGTCGTACAAACCGCCGTACAGCGGCAGTTCCAGTTGACCTTGGTCGTGGTGACGGTGGTTGTCGTCGCTGTGTCCGTTTGGCCGGTCTTGGAATCCTTCGTGGTGGTCGTTGTGCTTTTCGTAGAGCCTGAGCTGCTCGTGGTAGTGGCGGTCTCCTCGTCATCCCCGTCCAGGAGATCTTCCAACTCACCGCAGGCGACGAGCGGTGCCATTAGGCAGAGGAGAATTGCAAATGTCTTCAACCCTGAAGAACGAACTTTTGCTTGCATCATTTACAAAGATTTCGGGCGCAGGTCTTGGCAGTCGCAGAACACCCACAAGTCCCGCACGAGAGTTTTGCCGTCCCGGTTGGACATTGGTAGGAAACGACATCTTGGGAGCAATTTCCTGCGGCCGTTGTCGCGACCGTGGCCTTATCAGTATTGTCCAAGGCGCATTCGACGCCTGATGCATTGCCTATGATGATGGCCCCGCCTCTTGGTATTGTAATCGTCCTACTCGGAATCTGATTGGTACCCTGGCAAGTTACGTCGCAATTGCAGCTCCATTCTGCGCATGCGACAGGCTTCGTGTCGTCGTTGTCTGTTCCTCCGGAGACCTTGTCAACGTAGGAATCACAGTCCACATCGGGGCCACAAACATGATTCTTGGGATCGATGACTTTGGGAGAGTACTGGAAATTGATAGGGGCGGGTGGGGAGGGAGGGTCGATCACAATGACTGAACCAACTTGCGCTGCCTTCTGTTCGGGCTTTTCAAAACAATCCACGGTGAACAACTTGTAAGACCCAGCTGAAACTTGGGAAAAAGTGAATGTGCCATCCGAGTCCGTTAAGGTAGCTGCATTGGACGCTGATTTTTCAGTGGCGGAATCGACCAGAGCCAGTGGGAACTTCGAAATCGGAGAACCATCGCAAGTTCGTTTGACCGTACCAGAGATCGACACGGTAGGAGGTGGAGGCGCCGCCGCCGTGGTCAGATCTGTGTCTCCTTGCTCCGGGTCGCCGCTACACGACATAGCGAGGGCGAGGAAAGTAGCAAGAAAATATGTGCGTGCGCCAGCCCGGCCTCTCTGGACATTGCCTCGCATCTTGGCTTGGCATCGATAAGACCCCCAGTATTCCATGTGTAGGGCGGAGAATACGTCCTATGGATAGAATAAGTCAAGTCCTCTCTGTGTATTGGGATGTTCCGGGCCGGAGTCTGGCGGCCAATAATCGGGCCACGGTGGACCAGAAGGACAAGATCAAGGCCCTCGTGGGTGACCGGATGCAATCGCTTCGAAAGGCGAAGGGTCTGACTCAGGGAGAGTTGTCCGAGAGGGTGGGCATCTCCGACAAGTACCTCTCGAACGTCGAGTGCGGACGGGAAAACCCGACGCTGGACACTCTCCTCGGCGTAGCCGCGGCCCTAGGCGTTCCGATCTGGGAATTCTTTGCAATCCAGGAAGCAAGCCTTTCTGACGTGGACAAGGTGAAGACGGCCCAATCGCTCTTGAAGAAGGCTGCCCCGAAAGACGTCGATATCGTTCTCCGCCTCCTCCGCGAGATCGGAATCAAGCCTTAGCTGGGGGACGCCGGGGTGAGATCCGGCGGCCACGTTATCGCCGCGAGCGTCGCAGCCCAAGGACGAGTTCGTAGGCGTCTTGCGCGTGGTCGCGGAGGTCGGCGCATTCCCGCTTCGTTCCAAGGGCAAGTCAAATCGTTTCGGATTCGACATAGGTCTGGACAAGCGTGGTTCGCGGGTGGCGAATGGGCGGTCGATTCACCTTCGATTCCCGCGCGGTGTACACGACCTCTCAAATTAGCGAAAATCAGGGTATAGTTGGGTCATGAGTTTGCCAGGCCGAATTGCCGTTGATCCCAATTACTGTGGCGGGCGGCCCCATTTCCGGGGCACGCGAGTACCGGTCTATGTGGTGTTGGAGATGCTCGCGAATCGCGAGGACACGAATGAAATTCTATCCGAATATCCCAATCTTACCGCCGAGGATCTCCGGGACGCGCTTGTGTACGCCAAGCAACTGGCTGAGATTCCGGGAGCGCCGTTAGCCGTCGGCTCCTGATCGCCGATCTCTGCATACGGCCCGAGCGGTCGCCGTGAAGATCATCGTCGACAACAACCTGCCAGCCAGTCTCGCTCACCTAATCCGTTCGGCCGGCTTCGACGCATCGCATGTTGTTGAGATCGGAATGGGATCTGCGAGTGACGCCGAGATACGCCGGAAATACGATCAGGAGAATATCATCTTCGTTTCTCGCGATTCCGATTTCTGGTTTCAGCGGCCGAAAGGTTGGTCAGTAGCTTGGATATCCGTTCACAACCCCACGCTTGCCCAATTGCGGGGACCCATCGCCCAGCGACTGAAGGAAGCATTGCCGAGAATGACGCCGGGGTCGAGGATGATGGTGACGGAGCAGGCGGTGGTCTTCTACAGCGGCTAGGGAGTAGATTCCTCCGCGGCACCTAGATTCATTGGCGATGCGTTGGGTTTGGCCTTCACGTGCCGGCGGCGAGAGGCTGGCTATAACCCTATTCCCTTGAGCGCCTTGTTGACCACGCGGTCCGACAGTTTGCCGACAACTTTCCGACCAATTCCGTCGATCACGCGCCCGGCCTCATCGGTCGCTTGCTCTTTGCCTACCACACTCGCCCGACCGGCCACGTAGCCGCCCAAGGCGGCTAAGCAAATACCACCACCTATAACCCAAGGACTGGCCCACCAAGGCCGGGAGACCGAAGCCGGCACCTGTCGGCTTCGATCGTCTCGTTGAAACCGCAAGCCCGTGATCATTCTCGTCACCCCGTCCATCTTGGCGTTGAGAGAGGCGATTTGGTCGGCGGAGTAATCATGGGAAACAGCCGAGGGCTCAGGGGTGGGTGGGTTCAAGATTTCCGGCATGGGTGCCTCCCATTGAGGGTTACCCCCAGGGGTAGGGGTAGGGCTCCCGAACCGTTGCATCGGCGCCGCCGGCGGCCTCGGCCGGAATTCGCACCGGCCCATGTGCCCGTTCGCCTGGTCGGATTCGTCATACGCCCTATCGCAGTACGGGCACGGGAACTTTCCTTCGGTGTTCCTCACGGGTTTCAATCTGCTCATTGCGTGTCCTCCTTTCGCAGAGGTTGGTGGCTGTGGTGGTGGCTGTCGGCTCGTAAGGCCGGGCCATGGTGGTCCGACGCCGTCAATGACGGCGGTGGCGCGACATGGGTGAATAACTTCGAACTTTCGCAGACAAATCCGATTCCGTCGGGGATCGTCAAACAGTAGGAAAGACGTGAGGATCGAGGGCTGGAAGTGTTATGAGACCCTCGCTCTGCCATTGAGCTACGCCGGCGAGCATTCGTAAAATGGACTCGGCACGTCCCCCTGTCAATGAGCGAAACGCGTGATCCACGTTCACCGCTCAATGGCGACGAACTGAACGCCATGAAAACCTATCGCGGCCATTGAGCTACGCCAACAATCGCTCGTAAGATGCACTCGGCGCGCGCGACTGTCAACAAATGGAAACTTAGTTGTGATTGCATTCAGGGTCATCACGAGGTCGCTCGGAACTGGTCCAGCATCGATCGCGAGACACACTCAGCGTGATAGGACGACTTCCCGAGAATTGCGGAATAGCCGCCGACGGGGTCTACAAGCCTGGAGAACCGCGAATTCCTACTTTCTTCCGACTTCGCCCCCAATCCATCATCGGCCATGACCCGTAAAACGAGTTGAACATTGAGGATAGTGGAGGTAGAGTGTTCCCTCATGGGGAGCAGCAAGCATCCTGGTCTCCGTTCCGGCGGAGTTTCTCTTACGTCCAGAATCATGCCTACGTCGAAAATGCCAGCTCATCCTCAACAACTCGCGGTCCAGCGTTCCCAGGCTACAAGATCATTCTCATGGTTCGCGTGTGGGCAGCAGTCCATTACAACTGACCCTAATCCTATCCGCATGGGCAGCACCCAACGAGCGGTTTTCCGGGTCCTAGCGCTCATCACGTTCTGTGCCTTGCCATCCTGCGGTTCATCGCCGGGCGACGCAACGACTCCCATGGTCGATCTCGCGGCTCCTGCGGGACTTGCTGCATCGGCGGGGAACGGCGGAGTGACGCTTTCGTGGAACGCGGCGACCGGGGCAACGGGTTACAAGGTCTACTACGGCACGTCTTCCACCAGCTTGAACCCGTCGGTCATTTCAACCGGGACGAAGGCTACAATTGGAAGCCTGACGAACGGGACGACCTACTATTTCGCCGTGTCGAGTACGGCGGGCCCGTTCGAGGGCCTGAAGAGCAGCACCGTGAGCGCGACGCCAACCGGCACGTCACAGGAAGTGATCCTCTCCGCTCCCACGGGTCTGGCCGCCGCGGTCGGCGACAAGCAGATCAGCCTAGCGTGGAATGCGGTGACCGGCGCATTGAGCTACAAGGCGTACTATGGGACAGCCCAGGACCAGTTGACCACGACGCTCGCCGTGACGACGACGACCGTGACCGTCACGGGACTCACGAACGGAACCACGTACTACTTTGGGGTTGCTGCCATTTCGGGCTCGACCGAGAGCGCGAAAAGCGTCGTCGTATCGGCCAAACCGACGGACGTGGCGGACACGACCGCGCCGACGTTCGCGGGACTATCCGCGGCAACGGCCACGTCCGCGAGTCAGATCGATCTTGCCTGGACGGCCGCTGCGGACAACGTAAGCATGGCGTCGGCGATCGTGTACAAGATCTGCCAATCCACAACGTCGGGGACCTGCGGTGCGAGTTTCACGGCCACGTACACCACGAGCGTCGGCGTTACGTCCTATTCGGCAACGGGTCTCTCAGCGGGCACAGCATACTACTTTGTCGCGCACGCGGTGGATGAGGCGGGAAATGCGGATTCAAATACTCTTCAGAAGAGCGCAACGACGAAGGCGCCTTCTTTCGGTGCGTGCAACAGCCAAGCCTTCGAGTGCTGCGTGACGGAGGCGTACGACTGCATGATCGCCATCCCCGCGGGCACGTTCGTCCAGGGGTCGAAGTCCGGAGAAGGCGATACCGACGAAAAGCCCCGCCGACTCGTGACGCTTTCGAACTACTACATCGACAAGTACGAAGTGACGAACGCGAACTTCAAGGCGTGTGTCACCGCCGGGGAATGCACGGCGCCGTCAGGGGCGAATTCGTACACACGCACCACGTACTATGGCAACGCCACGTATGACAACTACCCGGTGATCAAAGTGAACCACCTGCAGGGCGTGGACTACTGCAGGTGGAAAGGGCGGCGGCTTCCGACGGAGGCGGAGTGGGAAAAGGCGGCGCGGGGTCCGGCGGATGGTAGCCTCGTGGGCCTCACGAGCGGCCAGTGCACCTCCGCGGACGCGGCGGGCACGGGCCGCAACGTCAATTGCAATCTCCGGCCCTATCCCTGGGGCGGGACGATCACCTCGAGCGAGCCCTATGCCACGGGTGCGGACTGCACGAACGGGAACGTCTCATCGGATTGTGTCGGCGATACGAGTCTGGTCGGGAGCTACCCCACCGGCGCCTCGCCGTATGGCGTGCTCGACATGGCCGGGAACGTGTTTGAATGGGTGAAGGATGGGTACGATTCAGCCTATTACGCCTCGGCACCCTCGACTGACCCACCGGGGCCGACGAGTGGGACCACTCCGGTGTGGCGCGGCGGCTCGTGGGCCTGGGACTCAGGCAGCGTGCGCTCTGCGGACCGCAACAGCGCCTCTTTGCAGTTTACGAAAGGCGAGTTCGGGTTTCGTTGTTCCAGGACGCCATGACCAAGCATTACTTACCATGCAACCGAGCCCTGATTCCCATGATACTTTTCCCATCCTCTACCCTACGCTGTGCTGGCGGGGCATCGAGATCATCTATGCCTACGTTGGAGGACCCCTGTGTAACGGCATGGCCGAGCACTTCATGCGGGTCCTCAAGGAGCAGTGCATTTGGGTTCACCGGTTTCAAAACCTCGAGGAGGCCCGACGAATCATCGGCGAGTTCATTGAGCGATACAATCGAGAATGGATCCTGGAGCGGTGGGTCTATCGGACCCCCGCCCAAGTGCGGAATGACTTCCAATCCCATCCGGAGGCCCAGGCCGCATAATCCGGAATTAAGCGCTGGCGCAGGTCGCCCCGCCTTCGGCGGGGCGAAATCCCGGCCAAAATAAGCTGTCATTCTGTCCAAGAAACCCAGTGCGATTCAGCACTAACAACGCGTTCAAGACAGACGCCCAAAAGCGGCGCTTCTCGCCCGTTTTGCTCGCGACTCAACGCGAACCTTAGGCGGATTATCGAAGAGCTATGCGGATCGGGATTCTCATCGTCGGTTCTCTGTATTGGGACGGTTCGCCTGTTCGATGCCAGTGGCGTCGTGACCGGCTTGGCTGCACCGGGCAGTTCAAAGTCCGTGTGCCCATACGTTACGGCCGGAAGTCTTTGTCGCGAGGGAATACGTTTACCATGGTTTTCGCTAGGTCATGCTCAGCGCCAGAGAGGTTGGGGACAGGGCTTGTGGTCCCCGCTCGTGCAGAGTGTTGCGATCCCGAGCATCTTCTCGAGGAAGCGGAGTGCCTATGGGCCGCCGAGAAAAACTCCCGTGACCGAGATGGCATTGCACGCGAATGGGGCAGGGTGTGCCTCGTGTGCCAGCCAGACCGACCACTTCCAAGTCAGTTCGCTTCCGTGTGGAAGGCAGCAGTTGGAAAGGCTGGATGGTGCTATCGGGCCGTCCCTGGAGCCGAGGGGGAAGAACAGCTCATAGATCCTGTCTTGGGCCTTGCTCAGTTCGAATGGCCTGTTGACGCCGAGAGCCTGCAACCGCTGACGGAGTTCGATTTGCTTCTCATGACCGCCACCGAGCCGACTTTGAGGAATTCGCACTATCCAAGCGCCACAGAAATCGCCGAAGCATGGAGAGCAGACCCGAACGACCACGTGTCGTACTTCTACAGCAATCGGCGACACGGAATCAGGACCTACGAAGACGATGAGATATTGAGGGTGGTCAAGGGAGAATCGTCTAACATCGCGATGGAGCCAACGGCGCCGGAAACGTTGTGAGCGCCACGGCTCATCGCGCGACGTTCTGCCATCATGAGCGGAGAGGGGGGACCTTGCTCACTTTGTCAACTTGCGCGGGAACGTGAGAGCTTTCGGGCTGGCTTCCGGCGATCCCCGCCGGGAGGCGGACGGGACGGGACGACCACGTGAAACGTGGCGTGCGGTGAACGACCTCCCCCGTTGCCATAACGTGGCTGCGTTGAACTGAGCCGGAATGAAAGAATTCATCGTCTACGTGGATGCCTCTGTCGTCGGTGGCTGCGAGGATGCAGAATTCTCTACGGACAGCCGTGCACTCTGGACTTTCTTCACGGATGGACGGTACAAGCTTGTTCTTTCAACGCACACGCTGCGCGAACTCGAAGGGGCTCCCGCGTCCGTGCAAAGTTGGCTGGACCGCGTCCCTCCCGAACACCAGATCGTTCTCCCGGACTCGGAGGAGTCAGCCGAGCTTGCACGGGCGTATCTGACGAAGAAAGTCGTAGGTCCCGGCTCGAAGGAGGATGCCCGGCATGTGGCGCTGGCTACGGTAGGACGGGTGGACGTATTGGTGAGTTGGAATTTCAAGCATATCGTGAACTTGGGGCGTATCCGACTTTTCAACTCCGTGAATGTGGAGCGGGGCTATGGTATGCTGGAGATTAGAACCCCGAAGGAGGTGGTCCGGAATGAAGAAGGGATTTGATGCCGTAGCTTGGATGAGAAAACGGCGCGAGGAAATCGAGCGGGAGGACGCGGGGCTGACTTGGCAGGAGAAAAGCCTCAAAACCCTCGGTCTTTTGAAGGACAATCCTTTCTGGCAGAGGCTGAAGAACCGCGTCGTGGCGCCGGACTCCCAAGCTTCAGGTGTTGCCCAAGCGGCGGGCAAGCGCTGATGAAGCGTTCTCGCTCCCGGAAGATACTCTCCCCAAACTCCTGATCCAGAGCCGAAGGCTTTTCCCCTTCGGAGTAAGGGGCCATTCCGAAGAACGTCAACGCAAACGGCGTTGGCACACTGGGAGTGATGTGCACGTCGCCAGGAGAGAATCACGCGCGAGAAGCCGTTGTCGGTTCCCCGGTGGTGCGGGCGCTTTCATCCGCCGGTAATGGAATCGATGATCGGCGTGAGGAATTCCGTGTCCTTCCATTCGTCCGGGGGAACCGTGCCGAGATTGGGAATCAGGCCGCCGGCGGGGTACCGCGCGAATAGAGACGGATCCGCCACGGGCCTTCCGCTGTACTTGACGTAGCGGCCATTACGGACCACCACGAGTTCCAGCGAGGGAATCACGTAAACGTACTGCCCGTCGTAGCCCACGGCGGCGAATGTATCCGCCGGCAGCCGTCGGTTGGTGCGGCCGCTGAGCCACCATTGGTAGCCATAGCCCCGGAAGCTCCTGGAGGGCGAAGTGGAATCCGCCACCCACCCAGCGGGAACGACTTGCTTGTTTCTCCAATAACCCTGACGCTGATAGAGCAAACCAAACCGCGCAAAGTCCTGGCTCGTCATGTCCACACAGCAGTAGGTGAGAGTGTGCCCGCTCGCGTCGGTCCACCAGTCCACGCTATTTATTCCGAGGGGTGAGAAGAGCGCCTGAACTGCAAAATCGCCGGCCTTCATGCCGGTTGCCGCTTCGAGCACGCCCGACAACAGCAGGGTGTCGCCACTTGAATAGTGAAAGCGACTGCCGGGCTGCCTGGCCATTTCACGATTCGCGGCGTATGCAAGCTGGTCCCTTTCCGCCAAGCCCAGCCGGATGATATCCGAGCTGCCGAACGCCGCGGGATTGTAGTCCTCGACCCAGGCGAGTCCGGAGGCCATCGTGAGCACGTCACGAAGGGTGATACCCGCCTTATCCGTGCCCCTCCATTGTGGAAAATACTTGGCGAGGCTGACCTCTACGCCCGGGATGATTCCTTGACCGATGGCGATTCCGATGAGGGCGCTCGCGAAGCTCTTGCCGACGGACCAGCTTGCAGCCCACGAGCCGGCGTCGGCGCCCCCGCCGTACCACTCAGCCACGAGGACTCCGCGCCGCACCACGACCACCCCCTGCGTATTCTTGCCGGGTTGGAAGGCATAGTCTTTCGCGCGCGATAGGACGGATTCGTCCATTCCTTGTTCCACTGGGTTTTGCACGATCCAATCCGTCGTCGGCCATGAGGCATCGCCCGCTGGCGTCGGCCATGGGGCAACCTCCCGGTCGTCGCCGGAGCAGCCCGCGACCAGCATGAAGATCGCCACCCCCCACATTGGAATAAGCCGCTTTCCCGCCGTCTTGAGGAGTGACCGGCACCGCATATCAATCGGAACGTGGGGGTTCAGATCCTTGGGAACTCTTCGCTCAGGAATGCAAACGGAACGCGGGGCTCCCGCCTTGGCGACTCGCAACTGATCTATAGCCAGCGGCGAACTCGGCGGCGGTAGGCGAGGTAGGATTCGCCGTGGAGCTTCTCAAGATGTTCCTCTTCGAGGCGAACTTGGATTTGGATGAGGACATGACCGAGAATGAGAACAACAAGGGAAACCATGTTCGGCGCGGCCAGAAAGAATCCCAGGAGCGTCACCGTCATTCCGAGGAAGATCGGATTCCTTGAGATGCGGAACAGGCCGTGAGCCACCATCTCCGTGCGGTGCTCCTGATCCACCCCCACTCGGAACGACGCCCCCATCTGCGCCTGCGCCACGGCGATCCACACGAAAGAGACGGTGAGGAGGATCAGTCCCGCCATCTTTAGGGAACGGTGTTCCAACCAGGGGATCGGTTCGAGCCAAGGGTAGGCCGAGGGGAAAAATCCGTACACCACGAGGAAAGCGGCGATGACGAGGAAAACCCACACCATGCACTGCCCCACGTAGTCATGCGCGCGGTCTCCGCGCTTGATTACGATGGGATTCACACCGGTCTGTTTCCACACACGGTAGGACCGCCACCCCATCAGCACGAGGAAGAAGGCGACGGCGTAGGCGGGAAGGATCCAGCGGGGCATGTGTCAGGATATTCCACGAATCGGGGGGTGGAATCAAGGCCGGACGGAGAGGAAACCCTCACCCCCGCTTCATCCTCTTTGCTTCAGGAGCCTCCTGACGCGGGCGGCCAGTTCCACCGGAGAGAAAGGCTTGGTGACATAGTCGTCCGCGCCCAATTCGAGACCCCGTACCACGTCGGCTTCATTCCCCAACGAGGTGAGCATCATGACCGGCTTCTTGGCGAGGGACGGCTTCTTCCGAAGCCGTTCGAGCAGTTGGAAACCATCCATGTTCGGCATCTGAACATCCAAGAGGAAAAGTTCCACTGAAGGATCATCCGATCCAGCCAGTGCGGCCTCCCCGTCCGGATAGTGAATCACTTCGAATCCATCGTTTCCCAATCTTTGGGTCACCACCGTGGTGACGAGAGGATCGTCGTCCGCGATCAGAATCTTCCGCGTGGCAACCGCGACCTCATCATCCACCGCTGTTACCCGATTCCTTCCGGCCGCCTTGGCCTTGTAGAGCAGACGGTCCGCCGACTCCAGAGCTTCCTCCAGTTCGGCCCCCGGCCGCACGTCGGCCACTCCCGCGGAGAACCGGACTTGGAATGAGCGGCCATCTCCCGCTTGGAGCACCAAATCCCGGACCTCTCCGAGCGCCTTTTCAAGCGCCGCCCTGGCTCCCTGTCGATCCGCATCAGCAAATACAGCCACGAACTCCTCGCCCCCCACCCGGGCGAAGATGTCGGCCTGACGGAGGCTTTTGCTGATGACACCCGCCGCCGAACGGAGCGCTTCATCCCCGGCGGCATGTCCGTAGGTGTCGTTGATGGATTTGAAGTGATCCATGTCGATGATGCCGATGGACACCGGCTCTTTTGCGCGTTGCGCGCGGGCCTGGGCGAGGCCGAACGCCACCCTGAGGGAGGCCCGGTTGAGCAGGCCGGTGAGTGGATCGCGGCCGGACTCCTGCAATGAAGCTCCCGCCCGCTGAAGCCGGGCGGATACCAGGGAAGCGAGGAGATCGATTTGAAACGGTTTGTCGACGTACTCGTCGGCCCCGAGCGCCAGACATTCCGTTCTCGATTGGCGGTTTCTTAGGGCGGAAAGAACAATGATCGGAACCGAGGCCATCTCCGTTTGCTCGCGCAGTTTGAGAAGGAGATTCCGGCCGTCCATGTCCGGAAGCACGATATCCAGGATGATCAGGCTGACCGGGGTCCTCGTCAGGATCTCCTGCGCCGAGGAGCCGCTGTAAGCCACCAGGATCCGGCGCGCCTCGGACGTCAATTCTTGCTTCAGCAGGCGGCCAATCGCCGGATCGTCATCCACCACCAGCACATTCGTCTTGGGAACGTCCCCGCCGGCCACGACCTCCCGCAGCGTCACGAGAAGCCTCTCCAGGCAGGCCGCCACCCGGTCGTCCGGGGCATCCTCCACTTTGCCCGCGGATTCCGTGATCTCCGGAAATCCGTACGTGGCCCCGGATCCCCGAAGGGCGTGTGCCATCCGTCGGATGGAGTCCGCGGATTTCGCTTCGTGATGGACAAAGGCCGATCTCGCCGCCTCCAACGCCTGGATTTGGGAGGACATCTGTTCCCGGTACCAGCTCTTGAGGCTCTCCAAACTATCCACGGTTCATGCAGGCCGAAGACGGCCCGTTCAAGGAGTGGCGCCGGAGGCCGCGCGGCCCCAGATTTCCCGCACCCGGCCCGGCAGACTCATCGGATCGAAAGGTTTGGTGATGATGTCTATGGCGCCGAGGCTCCTGAAGTGCGCCACCTCCTGCGGCTGCGCTTTGGCCGTGATGAAAACGACCGGAATACCGGCGAGATCGCGCGACCCGCGCATGGCCCTCAAGGTTGTCGGCCCATCCATCTCCGGCATCATGACATCCATCAGAACGAGATCAGGCTTGAACGGCCCGACCTCGCGAAGCGCTTCCGCTCCGGAGGAACAGACTTTCACCGTGAAGCCGCCGACCGATTCGAGTGAGACTTTCGCCACCATCTGAATGCTGAGGTCGTCCTCCACCAGCATGATCCGTTTCAACTCGGCTCCACCCATGGCTCAACTCCGGGGATGGCCCCCTCCCAGGACCGACTGGATGGTCGCCAGGAGCTGCTCATTGGAGGTTCGAGCCTTCACCAGCGAAGCCGCGGCCTCTTGCGCCTCCTGACCGGTAATCTCATTCGCTGAAAAAATCACGACCGGGACAGAGGGTCCCAACCGGGATTTGATGAGCGGAACGAGATCCCAACCGGAGCCGTCCGGAAGCCCGAGATCCAGGATGACCAGATCGAATACCCGATCCTTCAGACTTTCGCGGGCCGTTGCGAGGTTCGCCGCCCAAGATACCTCGGCCGTGCTTCCCAAGATGGATTGGACGACCCGGAAATTGTCCGGATCGTCCTCCACGTGGAGGATGGACAGGTGCCCCCCTTTTTCTTTTCGAGTAGCGCGCGCAAGGGCGTTCTGGAGCCGGCCTGGGTCGATGGGTTTGGAAATCCAATCGATCACGCCGAGGGCGTCCCCGTTGATCTCCCGCTTTCCGTCCTGCGCCTTTACGGAGACGACCACAATCGGGAGTTCGGCGGTATCCTCCCGGCTCCGCAACTCTCGTATCAGCGAGATCCCATCCTGCCCTGGGAGCATCAGATCGAGCGTCATGGCCTCGTACCGGCCTTGCGCGAGAAACTCCTTGGCCTCGGCGGCGGAGTGGGCCACGTCCGTCTCGCAGCCGGACTGCGCCAGCATGAGCTGGAGGAGTCGGCCGATGTCCACATCATCTTCGCAGATCAACACTCTTCGTTTCCCGGTGTCGACCCCCACCGGAACTTCGGGGGTCTTCGCGACCGCGGGGAGATCCACATGGAACGTCGTCCCCTTACCGAGTTCGGTCTCAAAACCGATCTCCCCCTGGAGCCGGTCCACGATGGCCTTGCAAATACTCAGGCCCAGCCCGGTCCCTTCCTTTTGGCGGGTGTCCGAAGAATCGGCCTGCGCAAACTTCTGGAAGATTCGCGCGCGAAAGGCCTCTGGGATTCCCGGCCCGTGGTCCGTTACGGAAATCCGCACACCCTTGGGGTGAGACCGCACCGCGACCCGGACCGATCCGCCCGCCGCCGAGAATTTGACCGCGTTCGAGAGCAGATTGGTCAGAACCTGAGCGAGCCGATCGGGATCCACACTCACCCTTGCCCCTGGAAGGCGATCGGTCAGTTCGAGACGGACCTTGTAATTATCCCCGAAGCCCCTCGTGGACTCCAGGGTCTGATCGATCAGGGCCATCAGGTCCACCGGCTTGACCTGGAACGGCATTTTGCCCGCTTCGATCTTTTCGATGTCGAGAATGTCGTTGATCAACCTGACCAGGCGATCGGTATTGTTCACCGCGATGTCGATCATTTGTTTCACGCCATCGGGCAGGGATCCGACCACCCCGCCCGCGATCAGCCCGAGCGATCCCCGGATCGAGGTCAGGGGTGTTCGAAGTTCGTGGCTCACGATGGAAATGAATTCGTTTTTCATACGCTCGATCTGCTTGCGCTCCGAGATATCTTCGACCGTGCCTTCGTAATAGGACAACGCCCCACGTTCGTCGTACACCGCCCGCGCGTTCTCGGAGATCCAGATGACGCTGGAGTCCTTGCGCCTGACTTGGGATTCGAAGTTTCGGACCTGCCCCTCGCGGGCAAGCAGTTCGCGGAATTCCTCGCGGCGGCCGGGCAGGACATAGAGCTGCCGGGCGATGTCGGAAAAGCCGCGGATCAACTCGGCGGGAGAATCGTACCCATAGATGCGAGCCAGGGCGGGGTTGGCGCTGATATATTGCCCGTCCGGGGTCGTCTGGAAGATTCCTTCCAACGTGTGCTCGAAAATACTGCGGTACTTCCTCTCGGCGCGACGGAGACCATCGATAAAGGGGCGCGATGCCCAGACGACCAGCAGAATGGCAAGCATCGACTCGACGAGGACAAGGGCCACAATGGCCCTTCGAACGGGGCGCACGCGGGACTCGATGGAATCGCGGTCCAAGCCGATATGGAGGGTGAAGCCGCGTCTCAATTCCACCGGAACATCGATGTAGGCGGCCCGGCCTCCCTCCTTCACCCGCTTGGCCACAAAGCCCGGTGGAGGTCCTCCTCGCTCTTCCCAACCGGCGCCCGCGAAGGCCCGCGCCGTTACGGCCCCCGCCGAATCGACCACCTCCACGTAGGCGAGGCCGGGCATGCGCACCAGTTTGTTCAGCACGCCGCTCCCCACTTCCTGATTGGATTCAATCGAATCGTTGAGGGAAGTGACGAGCGAAGAAGCGATGGAGCGACCCCATGCGACGGCTTCTTCGCGAAGGGCCTCGGCCACCTGCCTGACGCCGTAGGTCGCGATTCCCAAACCGGCGGCCAGCAGGAGGAGGCTCAGCAGCCCCACCCTTAGGGCGAGGGAGATGCGTGAACGTTCACTCCCTTCCATGATCGGTGCTCCCCGGTGGTGTAATGGTGATCCCGTCGGTCCACTTATGACCCGCAAAAAAACCCACGTCTCGCATGGCTTGTTTCCCCGTGGTCTTCAGGCTCAGGATGACGGCTCTCCGGCCCGAAAGACTTCGGACTGGAGGCAAGGATAGGTGATATGGCCTGCAAAGTCCAGCCGGGAAAGGTCGTGCCGGCGGAAGGTCAAATCGTCTCGAGAACGCGGTTGCGTCGGAGGAACATGCGCCAGGCGACCAGAGCCACCACGATTCCCCCGCCCAGAATCGCGGCATGAGGAAGGAGGAGCGAGGCGTCAAAGACCAGCGGCGCAGGATGGACCGCGGGAACGACGATCAGGTACTTTTCGATCGCCCCGCCCACCAGCACCAGAATCGCCACGAAAGACAGCGCGCCCACCGAGTGACGCACCTGAGTGTTGATCAGCATGAAGAACGGAAGGAACAGCTTCACGATCATCATCGCCCAGAAGAGCCGGGGCGCCCAGTTCCAGATGCGGAGATTCACCGGCTCGATTTCGTGAGGAATGTTTCCGTACCAGTAGACCATGTAGAGCGAGAATCCGGTGTAGATCCACACGAAGGTGAATCCGAGCAGGAGCTGTCCCATGAAATCGAACTGCTGGAGGTTGATCTTGGGTCCCATCGGGGAGCGTCTGAGGAAGGCGAAGGTCAGGATGGCGGCCGCGACACCCACTTGGAGGCTGCCGACAATGAACCAAGGCGCAAAGACCGAGGGATACCAGTGGCCGATCAGGTTCGAGCCGAAGTCCCAACTCAGAATCGTCTGCGCCGTGAAGAACATCATGATGGTGAACGTGCTGAGAACGATCAACGACAACGGCTTCAGGGTCCTGCCCTTGAAGAAGAGGGCCATGCCCAGGAGGTAGAAAATGAGATTGACCATGATGTTCCGGAATGCCAGTTGGGGAATATTCAGCCAGTAGGCGTCTTCGTGACGGCCGAGCCAGGAGAAGATGTGGTGCCGGCCGACCAGCAGCGCGATCAGGAGGGCAACCGCCAGCGGAGCGAACATGACCATGGATTCGAGGACGGGCTGGAGCGGCCGCGGCCAGGTGGATCGGGCGACTCGGAATACGGCCGAGAGAGCAATCCACGCCTGGGAAATCCCGATGAGGTACAAGGTGGTGGCGACCAGCATTCCCCACTGAGGTGAACCCATCCACGCCGCGCCGGTCTCGTGCATCACACCCCCCCTGCTTCGAGCATTCGGATGTCGCCGCCGGCCTTCTTGAGGTGGTTCTGGACTTGAGTCAGGTGACCGTCCGGACACTCGACGAAGAGAACCAGCTTGTCCTCACTCGCCCTTTCTTCATAGAACGACACCTTCCGTCTCCATCGGCGCGTGAGAAGGACCAGGCCCGTGAACGTCCCGATGAAACCAAAAAGATTGGCGCACTCATACGCGATGACCAGCGCCGGAGGGATCGACATGATCGGTTTGCCCCCCGTCATGATGTTCGCCAGAAAGAACGTTCCCAGTACCAGCGTCAATCCGAACAGGATGCCGAAGGCGGCCCCCAGGCCGGAGAAGAACCATACCCGAGCGCTCTTGGGCTTCAATTCCATCTGGATATCTTCATAGGGAATCGGTGATTGGCAGAGCATTTCCCTGTAGCCGGCCTTCTTCAACTCCCGGATGGCGTGCAGGGCGGTTTCCGGATCGGGAAAGATACCGCAGGCGTTTACCATTGCGGCGTGATCCCGTGACCCCGTGACCCCGTGAGCCGGCTAGTGGCCATGGAGTTCCTCTTTGACTTCGTACATCGAGACGGCCGGGCAGACTTTGGCGAATATCAGGAGCAGAAACGCGAACATCGAAAACGTTCCGATCACGATGGACGAATCCACCCACGTCGGCTGGATGTCGCCCCACGAGGCCGGGATGTAGCTCCGGGTCGTGGAGATGACGATCATCACGCGCTCCAGCCACATGCCGAGATTGATCAGGATCGACGTGACCAGAAGGAACGGCGCCGAGCGGCGGAACCGGCGGGAAATCAGGAACAGCGGGAGCACGCCGGCCGTGGCCACCATCGTCCAAAAGTGAACGCTGGAGGGCCCGCTGAACCGCGACAGCACCACGTTCTTGTGGAACACGTCGCCGCCGAACCACTCGGGCAGGATTTCCATGAGGGAGAGGTAGAACCAGATCAGGTAAATGGCGAAAATGAGCTGCGCCAGTTTGTCAAGGTGATCGTCCGTGATGATGTCTTTCAACCGGTAGAACTTGCGCATGATGATCAGCAGCGTGGCCACCATGGCGACGCCGGAAAAGATGGCTCCGGCCACGAAGTATGGGGCGAACACGGTGCTGTGCCAGCCGGGTTGGATGGACATGGCGAAGTCCCACGACACGATGCCGTGCACGGTGGGTACGATGGCGGTGAGGAAGGCCGCATAGATCGAGTACGCTTTCCCGAAGACCCACCATTCCCGGTTCGTTCCTTTCCATCCCAGCGCGAGCGCGCCGTAGATCGACCGTTTGATCCCCTTGCTGTTGTCCCGCACGATGGCGAAATCGGGGATCATGCCGAAATAGAGGAAGATGCTCGAACCGACAAGATAGGAGGTGACCGCGATGGTGTCCCACGCGAGCGGCGAGCGGTAGTTTGGCCACAATCCGCGCTGGTTGGGATACGGCAGGAGCCAGTAGAACTTCCACACGCGGCCAAGGTGAATGAGCGGGAACAGGGCCGCGCACAGGAGGGAGACGGTCGTCATCGCCTCGGCGATCCTGTACAGCGGCTTTCGCCATTGAACTTTGAGCAGGTGGAGGATGGCCGACAGCAGCGTTCCCGCGTGGCTGACGCCGATCCAGAACACAAAGGTACCGATATACAGGAACCACATCGAGGGGTGACGCTTGCCCGAGACTCCCATGCCCTCATCGATCTGCACGTACCAGGCGTAACCCATCCAAACCACCAGGCCGCCCGTGACCATCACGGCGAGGACGTAGAGCGGACTGAGACGAAACATCGTGCGGAGGACGTCTCGATTGACATCCGAGAAACTGATGCGCGGGCGATGGGATTCCATGTCAAACCGTTACTTTCTTCAGGTATGTTACCGATGGGGCGACATTCAACTCTTCCAGGACTCCGTAGCCCCGCGGGTCCTGCGCCCGTTGGGTCACCTGCGCCGCCGGATCCATCAGATTCCCGAAGACGATCGCGTCCGCCGGACACGTTTGCTGGCAAGCCGTTACCACTTCGCCGTCGCGGACCGGCCGGCGCCCTTCATCTTTCGCCCGATCGCTCGCCACCCGGATGCGCTGGATGCAGAAGGTGCATTTTTCCATGACGCCGTCCACCCGGATGCGGACATCGGGGTTATGCTGGAGCTCCAGCGGCGATTCCCACATCTTGTAGTGCTCGTACCAGTTGAAGTAGCGAACTTTGTAAGGACAGTTGTTCGAGCAGTACCGGGTGCCCACGCACCGGTCGTACACCATGACATTCAGTCCCTGCTGATTGTGGTTCGTCGCGTAGACGGGACACACCGGCTCGCACGGGGCGTTTTCGCAGTGTTGGCACATCATCACCAGGAACAGCGCGCCCGGGCCCTGTCCGGTCAACCGATCCTGCTCATCCGGCCAGTATCGCTCCACGCGGATCCAGGAGAAGTTTCTTCGCTTGGCGCAGCTCTCCTCCCCCACCACCGGGATGTTGTTTTCGGAGCTGCAGGCCACCATGCAGGCGCCGCAGCCCGTGCACTTGTCGAGATCGACGGTCATGCCCCATTTGACGGCTTCGCCGTGAAGCGGCTTTGGCGCAGCGTGATGATGGCTGATCGCCTGGAGTTTTTCAGCGGAAATGGTCTGGAGGACCTCCGTGCCCATGAGTTGGGGGCTCCCTTGGGAACGAACGATCCGACCGCGGCGACCCGTCGGCGAGATTTTCACGGCGGTTGCGGCCAGCGCCAGCGCGCCCGACTCCGCATCCGCCTTCAGTGAAAGGATCTGGATGGGATTGGCTCCGCGCCCGCGCGCATATCGGCCCAACGCCTGGTGGCCCTGCCCAATCGGGAAGGCCACCGTATCCCGGCGAATTCCCGGATACGCAAGCACCGGTCCCTCGATGGCGCCTTCAACCGATTCGACGCGAACGATATCTCCCTCCCGGAGGCCCAGCTTGGCGACCGTATCGGGATGGAGTTCCACCCAAGAGCCCCACACGACCGTCGTCAGCGGATCGGCGAGCTCCTGGAGCCAAGGCAGGTTGGCGTGGCGGCCATCGTAAAACTTCGTGGAGGCGTACGGATAAAATGCAAATGGAAATTCGGGGGACGATCCCTCGGTCCTGATTGCGGCAACGCCGATGTCCTTCGCGGCTTGGAGCCATTTGGACTCGGAAGGAGCCGCTTTCTTGTCGCTCGAAGACGCCTGCCACCATCCGCCTTGAGCGACGGCCTCCGTCCATGCTGCATCCACATCCCCTTTCTTGTTCATTCCCTTGTAGAGCTTCTTCCATGCGTCTCGGATGAAGGCCTCCGAGGAGTCCGCCGGTTTCTTGAAGCCGAGTTCGCCCATCAGTCCGAGAAGAACATCTTCGGGCTGGCGCAGTTCCGGCGACGGCTGGATGACAGGCCGGGCCAGGTTCATGACCGTGGAGCCCACCGGTGCGGCCGGAACGGAATCCCACCAGCTCTCGAGATGAGTCGTCATCGGAAGGACCACATGGCAAAGCTCGGCGGTTTCGGACATGAAGTGGCCGAAAAACACTCTCAGGTCCGCCTTTTCCAACGCTTTCGCGAATCCCAGCCGCTCGGGCAGCGTGAAAACAGGGTTGGTGTCGATGAAGAGCACCACGCGGGCTTGCCCGCTCTCGAGGGAATCTTTCAGGCGTGAGAGGGAGGCCAGATCGGTGAGCGTTGGCAGAAGCTCCGAGGGAAGAGGCGCGTCGCCCTTTCCACTTCGCTCCAAGGACGATGAGTCGAAGGCCCATGGATTCTTGGCATCGAATCGGACGCTCTCGCCCAAGTTCCCGGTCAGCCAATTGAGAAGTTGCGCCGCCATGGCAAGCGCGGTTGAATTCGTGGATGCATTTGAGCCGGCGATGACGCAGGCCGGTTTCACCCGCGCCAAGTCGCGGGCGGTGGTCACGATCAGCTCTTGGGAGACGCCGCTCATTTCGGCCACGCGCTCCGGCGAGAATCCGGACAGCACGGCCTTCCACGCCTCGGAGTCCACGCTTGTCTGATTCAGGCCCTCTCCGACGATGACGTGGGCCATTGCAAGGGCCACGGCCACCTCGGTGCCCGGTTTCGGCGCAATCCACGTGTCGGCATTGGCGGCGGTGAGCGACATGCGCGGCTCAACGTGGACCAGGCGCCCGCGGGCGTCACGCCCCGTTTTCCCCTGACGGAATTCACCGTAGGCATGGGTGTAGTGCACCGGGGAGAGCCACGTGCCCAGGAGATCCGCGCCGAAGGAGAGAACAAAATTGGACTCGGCCAGGTTGTAGACCGGGAGATCCGACCGATCGAACAGCATCTGATTTGCCTTGCGGAGCGGTTCAGCCGAGAGAAGCTCATGTACAACGAGGTGATCTGCGCCGGCGCCGAACTCCTTCAGGAACGCCTGAAGCAGCGTCTTTCGCGCACCCGACACGTGGGAAGTAACAATGTAGATCCGCTCGGACTCGCCCCTCTCTTTGAGGGTCTTCAGATGCCCGGCGACGGTTTTCAAGGCCTCGTCCCACGTGATCTTTTCGAGGTTGCCGGTCCCGTTCTTCTGGAGCGGTGCACGCAGGCGGTCCGGATTGTAGACGAGCTGAAGCCCGGCCTGACCCCGGGCGCAGACTCTGCCGTGGCTGACCGGATGGAGAGGATTGCCCTCGATTTTCTTGGCGTTCCCTTCAAAAACCCTCACCTGGATGCCGCAGCCCGCGGAGCACATATGGCAAGTCGTGTTGATCCACCGGCTCTGGTCTGGGAGGTAGTCGGCCGGATAAGCGATGGGCGAGACGAACTTCTTTTCGGTTTTGACGCAGGCGGTGACGGCGGCCGCGGTGGCGGCAACTTTCAGGAAATCGCGGCGATCCATCCCGGCTTCGGCGGCGTGAGTCGGCCGCGCCGGACTCCTGTCCTCTTGCGGCACTTCCTCCCTCCTGGAGCTCGTGAGGCGTGAGTCGTGAGTAGGATCGCTTGGGTTGGCACACGAAGCCTTCCCACCCCCGCACGCGCAGGTGGATTCTGATGGGATTTTCACCTCAGGACTCATCACTTCCTACTTGTGGCACGTCCAGCAATCTTGCGAGCCGCCCTTGTCCTCGTGCAGCTTGTGGCAGTTGAAACACCAGCCCATCTGGAGCGGGGCCTCGCGCGTGAGAACCGCCATTTTCTCGACCGCCCCGTGGCATTCCTGACATTGGAAACCGGCCTTGACGTGCCGCTTGTGCGAGAATCGGATGAAATAGGGAAGCGTATGGACGCGCGCCCACTCCACCGACTCTCCCTTGTCATAGTACTCACGCAGCTTCTGAATGCCGGGCTTGTCCAACCCGATCCCAAGATGGCAGCCCATGCAGAATTGGAGCGGCGGCGCCCCGGCCTGTTCTGATCGCTCCGCGAAGATATGACAGGCCGTGCAGGGCAGCCCGAGTTGGCCGTTCGCCACATCGGTTCCGGCGTGGCGGTCATGTGGGAAATTGATCGGTTGAACCGGCGCGGGATTTCCAAACTTTGGTGTCATGTAAGGTCCATAAACGAGAAGAAAAAAAGCAACCACACACCCTCCGGCGAGGATGCCCAGACCTGCAACGACTTTGAAGAACTTCACGACGTAACCCGAACTCGCGCGTCAAGTAGCATTTCAGACCGTGGGTGTCAAGAAGATTTTGGCGGCGCTCCGAGAGAGCCTGCGACGGGCATTCGGCCCGCTCAGGATGACGGCGCTGGGGCCGGATGGCCGATCCGCTCGCCGTCCCTGAAGCACAGCGAATGGGACGATTCGGCGGGAGCTGCGCTCCCCGAACCGTCACTTCTTCGCTTGGCCTGCCGCGGGTTGCTGTTTGGCACCAGGTCGCAGAATCGTCTTGAAGATTTTTCGCGGATGGGGTTTGCCGAGCATCGCCCGCAGTCGCCGTTGAGCCCGCTTCAGTTTCTTCGTCAGGCCCCGGCCCGCTTTGGCGGCATCGGCTTTCTTCCCATCGGCGATTTTCTTCAGACGGTCCTTGTAGACGCTGATCCGCTTTTCGATGGTTTCTTTCGTTTGGTTCGCCATGTTTAGTACACGGGTTGTGAATCGTCTTTGATCGACAGTTTTTTCGCGGCGGCGTCGAACACCTGTTGATCGGCGCCGCGTTCATTGAAAACGTGACATGAATTTCGAAGGACGGGGTTCTGTATTCCGAGCTGACGGCGTTCCTCCAGATCGAGCTCGATGCCCCGCACGTTTTTCTCTCCATAGATGGACGAAACGGCGGCAAAGAGCGAACGCAGCGTCGTCTCGACCAGCTCATACAAGTGCGTACACCCTTCGCTTTTCGGAATGGTTTCCTTCACGTGGCGGAGGATCCCCTTCTCGAAGATGAAGAGGCCGACAAGCCCTTGGAGTCTCAACACCGCGGCCTGACAGAGGGGATAGGGATGGCGGTCCATCTTCGCGGCGATCTTTCGGATGGTCAGGGCCTTCTTTTCCACGAGGATGGCGAGCTGCATGTCGTGGTAGCTATCGTGCATCCGCGTGATCGCCACGAGCCCTTCCTTCGGCTTGTAAACGTCGGTGGTATAGGTCCGGCCGAAGGTTTGCTTTTGATACTTCGCCAGGTCCATGAGTTCGTCCAATGCAGTCATAGGCGATGAGACGGACGCGGGAACAGCCACGAAAGGGAGTCAGTTGCCGCCGAACAGAGCGCGAAGGATGCCGCCGAGGTGGCGGAGTTTGTTGCCGGCGCCTCTGCGGAAAATGAGCTGCATGCCTTCCTTGAAAATGTGGAACTTTTTCTGATCGTATGGATACCAATACGGACGCGTCTTGATCCAATTCGGGAGGTGATCCAGGTGAAGATGCTTCGGATAAACAAATTCCATCAGGCCGATCCGCGAGTGCGAGGCGCCGATGCCGCTCTCCTTCATCCCCTGCCAGGGCGTGTCGGTGAGTCCGTACGTATAGGCGTGATCGTTCACGCACACCGTGCCCGCGTCGATCCGTGCGGCGACGGCTTCGGCTTTCTTCCGGTCCTTTCCCCACACGCTGGCGGTGAGGCCGTAGTTGGAGTCGTTCGCGAGGGAAACCGCTTCATCGTCGCTTTCATAGGTAGCTATGGGAAGAAGCGGGCCGAAGGTTTCCTCGCTCATGCATTTCATCTGATGATTCACGTTCACGAGCACCGTGGGTTCGTAAAAGAATCCTTTGGGGCCGGGCTTCTTGCCGCCGACGAGAACCTGAGCGCCCTTCCCCACCGCATCGCGCACGTGATCTTCCGCGGTTTGAAGCTGGCCCTCGTTGACCATCGGGCCAACGTCGACCGCATCCGACGTGTACGGCCCGATACGGAGCTTCTTCGCCTCCTCCACCACTTTCTCGATGAACTTCGGCGCGATGGACTTGTGGACGTACACGCGCTCGACCGACGCGCAGACCTGCCCGCAGTTCGTGAATGCACCCCACACGGCGCCTTTTGCCGCCAGATCGAGATTGGCATCCGGCATGACCACCATCGGATCCTTCCCGCCGAGTTCGAGGACCACCGGGATTAGATGGCGGCCGCACGCTTCCATAATTTTCTTTCCCACGGAGGTGCTGCCGGTAAAGACGACTTTGCGCACGGGCGGGCGACACAGAACTTTCTGAGCGGTCGCGCCTGAGGTGACCACCATATTGAAAACGCCCTGTGGGAGCTTCGCGCCCAGTTCGAAAATCTCCTTGATCCTGCGCCCCACGAGGGGCACGTCCGACGCGGGTTTGAAAACCACGGTGTTACCGGCCAGGAGCGAGAAGACGAGACCGGACATGGGCAACGCGAAGGGGAAGTTCCAAGGCGAGATGACGGCGACCACTCCAAGCGGCTCGTATACGATCCGGCTCTTCTTGATGGGGATGGGCATCATGTGGAGCTTGATGTCCTGCGGCGCCAGGACCTCTTCGGCCTTTTTCGACCAGTGGGAGATCAGATCGGCCACGGTGAAAACGTCGGCCACGAGGGCCTCGATCCGAGGCTTGCCCATTTCCTTGGAAATCGTGTCCACGAGGTCGTCCACATGGTCAAGCATGTAGTCGCATCCCTTGCGGAGGTATTCCCCGCGTTCGCGAACGGTGAGCTTGCCCCACGTCTGAAAGGCTTTGTGCGCGCTGAAGACGGCGCTCTCGACCTCCTGCTCGCCTGCCAGCGGGATTCGCTCGATTTCCTCCAGCGTGGCGGGGTTGATGGTGGGAATCACCGCGGAATTGGAGGCGTCTCTTACGAATGCCATATCGCGGCTATATAGCCCGAAGACTGGCGTTTGTAAACAGGAGTGAGCAGGAGCGGATCATGATCTCGATCGGAACGGGACTGATTTAGTCCTTGAACGCGGCCTTCAGGATGCCGTAGGCGCGCCGCTTTTCGGCGGTTTCCAAGCGACGGAGGAGATCGGTGAGTCTGGGCTCAATCTGGTACGACTTGGATGGTTTACCCGCCGCTTCCGATGCCGAGAGTTCGTCCAACGTTTTCCCCAACGCGTGAGAGAGTCGATGCGCCACCGCCAATCGGACGCTACGCTTCCCGTTTTCTATTTCAGATAGGTACTTGTTCGTAATCCCGGCTCGCTCGGCAATTTCCTCCTGGCTGAGATCCAACTCCAGCCGCACCCGGCGGAGGTTCCGCCCAAAGCGCCTCACGAAATCGCGATCCCTGCTTTCCACCATGACAGGATCTCCACCTCCCATCAACAACGTAATCCATGATCAGTAGATTGACATATTTACCGTACAATGGAATGATCTCGCGCATGGAAGGGGGAGACCCCGATCGCAACCCGGTGCCTACCAGGAGGAGCACTTCGACCAGACCCAACTCGTCGACCCGCGAAGCCGGCCGGGAGATCGCCGAATTGATCGGGATCGCTTTGGAAGGAATCAGTCAGCTTCTGGATTCACATGGCTGGAACAGCACGGAGGCGATGGCGCTCCGGACGTTGACAAAAATTCTGGAGAACGCGAAGAGACGGGCGGAGGAGTTGGGAACGAGCTAGTGCTTTCGGCCGCGGCGTGAGCGGGCGCCGTTGCCGCCAAGATGACCGTTCGTCAGGACTCGCCTCAAGAATACATTGTTGGTCTTCAGCAGCTCGGTCTGCCTCTCCTGATTTCTGAGAATCGTCACTCCCACTTTGCCAATAGCCTCAAGAATCCGGGCAATTTCCTTCCGATCTTCCGCCGCTTGCCTGCGATCGCTCTCCCAATTCTCTTCCCATCGCTCGCGATCCTCCTCCCAGCGCTGCCGCCACTCCTTGCGATCCTCGGCAGCCTGTCTGCGATCCTCGGCAGCCTGTCTGCGATCCTCGGCAGCCTGTCTGCGATCCTCGGCAGCCTGTCTACGATCCTCGGCAGCCTGAAGCCGGTCCTTTTCGGCCTGAACTCGGAACACGCGGCCCTCTTCAGCGAAGCTTTGGGTGGTCTTCTCGATTCGGCTGAGGATGGCCCTAATGGAATCCTGATGACCCCGTTCCTCAATGTTCATGGCTTCACGGTACCACCGCCACGCTGGAGCTGTCAAGAAACGAGGCTGACGCCTCCAGATGATCCATGATACGATGGCCGAAATGGGAGGTGTGTGTGGCGCACTGGGAAAACAGGCCGGAAGAGAATTGGAAGAAATTCAAATTCAACCAGCCGTATGAGAAGGGTCTGAAGCGGCTGAAGGAGGAAGTTCTCGCCAAAACCGATTTCGATCCGGCCACGCTCTGGCAGTGGGGCACGATGCAGGCCATGGCGGTGATCCGCATTCTCAAGGACGTAGAAGCGGCGTTTGGCGCGAAGGGACAGGAAATCGTCGGCGAGGCAATCCGCAAGATCGGGCTCGATGTCGGCCGCCAGATTGTGATGGGCTTCACGCGACCGGCCGGGGTCACGGATGAAGAGCTGCTCAGTTTCTACGCCACCGTCATCAATCGAATCGCCTACGCCTCCCTCGAGGATCCCAAGATCGACGGCAAGGGCAAAGTCAGTTTCCATATCGTCTGGTGTCCCCACCAAGACCACTACAAGGCGTTCGACTGCCGCGTGCAGCGGTACTTCGTTCAGGGAATGATGGACGCCCTGCGGGAGTTGGGCGAGGACCAAGGCTGGCAGGTGAAGTTCACTCAGACGATCCCCGCCGGCGCGGAAACCTGCCATTTCGAAATCTGGAAAGCCACGGAGCAGGAGAGGACCGACTGGGCGATGTACACCGAGGCTCTCGAAAAACGCGCGCTGGAGGTTGCCGCCGAGAAAAAAGCGGCCGGAGCTTCCCGCGATTGACCGAGTAACGTATTTCTTGGGGACGTTCTTGACATTAGACATTACAGGTTGCGATACGCTTCTTTTCGGTGACGGATTCGCGTAAGGATAATTGTCTTCGACGCGTCGTCGATTTCATAGATGACTCGGTAGTCTCCCGACCGCAACCGATACACCTTATCAGATCCCTGGAGCTTCTGTACGCCGGCCGGGCGCGGACTCACGGCAAGGGTTCCGATCCTTCCATCCACCTGCTTTTGAATCTGCTTGGGGAGAGACGAGAACTCCGCCATCGCTGAGCCGCGAAATCCAATGGCGTGCAATCGCACGCCTCGTCACGCTAGACCGAGTCGACGTCGAACCTCAGTGTATGGAATAACCGACTCTCTGGAACGGCGACGAACCACGGCCAAGTCCGCACGGTCTTCGAGCAACCGGAGCAGACGTTCGTACCGGCCAAGAGGCATGACCACGTGTTTGCGTCCCCTTCGATCCGTAACAACCCTGACCCCAACTGACATGATTGCATTATAGCCTCCTCCCGAATGGGCGCAAACACCCGTCCCCGGCGAATATGGCTTTCGGATTGGGGGCGTAACCCTGGGGACCGCACGAGTTCGAGGGTCTCCGGCTCAATAACCGTCGTTTTCGGCCTTTCCGCACTCCTCGGCTCATCGATCCCACACGGACAGTATGTCTCTCGACTGATTCCGTGCCGGCTCCGACCGACCTCGCGACTTCTGATCACCTCAAGTTCACCACAGAAAACCAAGGTACCGACTGGATGTGCTATAATTCGATTTACGAAGATGGAACTGAAAATATCAGCAGCGAAGGCGAAGCAAGGTTTTGAGAATGTTCTCAATCGTGTAGCGTCTGGCGGCGACGAGTATGTGATCGAGCGAGGGGGGAGGGCGGTTGCCGCCCTTGTGCCCGTTGAGAGGCTGAAGCAGGTGAGGAAAGCGGCCCGCCTGCGTCTCCTCGAGATCCTCAAGAGGAATCAAGAGGCCAACCGGTTCGCGGCCCCGACTGAGACTGAGCGCCTTGTGAATGAAGCCGTGGCCCATGCCCGAGCGAGTCGGCGGGACAGCTAGACTCGGCATCATCCACGACCATTGCCAGTCGTACTCGACGCAAACGTGTACGTAAGCTCGCTCCTCCAGCCCATGGGCCCCTCTGCCGAGATCTTTCGTTTGCTTCTTATGGAAAACGCTTTCGAACTCGTGGTTTCGCCTGGCATCTTGGACGAGATCAGGCGTGCCCCGGGCTACCCTCGTGTCAAGAAGAGGCTGAAGTCCGGCCAGAAGGAAATCGAAGAATACCTCCTATCTCTTGAAATACTCTCCTCGGTTGTGAGGCCGAGCGCGATCCCGGAGGTGCTGGATACGGATCCGGACGACAACCAGTATTTGGCCTGCGCGAAGGAAGGGGGCGCGGAATTCATCGTCTCCGGCGATTCACACTTGCTGGAGCTGAAGGAATTCGAGGGTGTAAAGATCGTGACCCCGCGAGATTTCATCACGCTCCTGAATTCGGCAAGGTAAATCTTGGCCGTGCGGAGAGGCGGCGTTTTTCTCACGGAGAAAGTCCCCGCTGGAGAGTGTTGAAATGACACGAGACAAGAACGGGCCCCGGACTCCCTCGTTCCCCCACTTACTTGCGCCGAGCGCGATCCGTTACTAACAGACCCCATGTCGTTTACATGCAATCAAAAGAGTTCGTCCATTGTTTCAACGGTGACCCAAGATAATACGCACGCACTCGATTTCATCGGAGTGGACGCGTATTTCCCACTCACGAATTCGCGCGAGGCCGCCTATGAGCAGATCTTCGCCGGCTGGGGAAAGCATGCCGCGGAGGTCCTCAAGACTTTTTTCACCGCGCCATGAAACCCGGACCCTCGACCACCGACGCCGAAGCCGAACGCCATGTGGGCCAAATCGCCGGCGAGCTTTCCCGCCGTTCCTTCCTCTTCGGCGTCGCAGCATCCGCCTGCGGTTTCGCCTGCATGGCCGGGACCGGCTGTGCCCGAATCGATCCAAGACTTCCCGGAATCGACAGAGACGCCGCGGGAAAACTCGGCAAGGCCACCTATGCCCGGCTTCACGCGCTCGCCGACACGGTGCTGCCTTCTCGCGAGGAGGCCCCCTTCGATGCCGCTTCCTTGGGCGTGGCGGAGCGCCTGTCCGCCATGTTTGTCTCACAGGGACGGCGAATGCCGATGGTCATCCGTGGCGCGATGTTCATACTGGAGTATCTGCCGCTCGTGACCGATCGCAGCGGTGCGGCCTTCTCTCGTTGTTCGCGTGAGAAACGACAAACGATCCTCCGGGCGTGGCTGGATTCGCGGTCCCGCCTCAGAAGGCTCATCGCGTCCTCGATGCGAAAAGCCGTCATGTTCTCCGCCTATTCGCATCCTGACACGTGGTCCATGATCGGATACGGTGGCCCTTGGGTATCAGCCGACCGTCCCCCCACATCGGTCCACCCTCTCGGCATGGGCGTCTCGCCCGATTCCATCTCTGCGCGTTCCAATGATCCGGGGCGGCTCGAATGGGGGTCCTTGCTTCGATGAATCGGATTATCGATGGCCGGTCCACCGACTTCGAGCGGGAAATCCGATGCGAGTTCGCCGTGATCGGCACCGGTGCGGCCGGCAGCGTTGCGGCTCGAATTCTCGCCGCAGCGGGAAAAAACGTTCTCATGATCGAGGCCGGGCCGTTTGTAACTGAGAAGGGGTTCAATCAGCGGGAGGATGAGATGTACGGCCTTCTCTACGTGAACCATGGGACGCAGGCCACGGTGGACGGTCTGATCGGCGTTGCGCAGGGGAGATGTGTCGGCGGATCGACGGTCATCAACGGGGGAGATCTGGAACCGACCGCCCAGCCCGTGTTCGAGTATTGGAGAAGGCATCACGACCTCGAACCGTGGAACTATGCCGAGTGGCACGCGGCGGAGCAGAGGGTGATGGCCGCGATCGGAGCCAACAGGATTCCGGATGCGCTCGTGACGCCGGATGCGCGCGTGCTCTTGCATGGTGCCTCATCGCTCGGATGGAAGGGCGGCATTTTCATGAACAATCGGGTGGGCTGTGTGGGAGCCGGCGCCTGCCTGATCGGTTGCTCGTACAACGCGAAGCGGAGCGCGCTCATCACCTATGTTCCTCAAGCCTTGTCGGATGGAGCACGGCTGCTTCACCACGCCCCGGTCGAGTCGATCCGCCCCGATCAGGCCGGCTTCGAAATTCAGATCGGCACTCCACTTCCCGTCAGGGTCCATGCCGACCAGATCGTGTGCGCCGCCGGCGCGATCCAAACGCCCATCCTGCTCGAAAAGAGCGGGCTGGGTGACCGATCCGGATACGCCGGCAAACACCTCAGTCTCCAACCGCAGGTTCCCGTTCTCGCGCGTTTTCGCGAGCCCGTGGGATCGTTCTACGGCATTCCGCAGATCGCCTATGTAGACGAGTTTGAAACGGCCACGGAGGACGCCGGCTACGGCGGCTTTCGATTGGAGTCCGCCTCGCCCGGACCGGGCGCGGCGGCGGCGCTACTACCCGGCATAGGAATCGGCCACCTGCGCGATCTCTCACAGTTCGACCACTACGCAGCCTGCATGGTGCTTGTGCCGGACAAGCCCGCGGGCTCGGTTCAGCCCGGCATCGGGAGCCGGGCGGCCATCCGGTACCCGCTATCGGAGGATGTTGTCAGCCGAATGCGGATGGGCATGAAGGCTGCCGCGCGGGCGTATTTCGAGGCGGGTGCCGTGGAGATCCTCCTCCCATGGGAGGATCGCCCCCGCCGCGCGGCTGATCTCTGGGCCGCGGAGGCAATGATCGCATCGGTTAAGTTCGAAGGTGGACGTGTCCACCTAATCAGCGCCCACCCGCAAGGCACAACGCGGGCAGCGAGGCGCCCCGACCGCGGCGTGGTCAATGAATGGGGCGAGCACCATCAGGTGAAAGGCCTCCACGTTCTCGATGCCGGGATTTTCCCAACAACGTCGAGCAGCCACACGATGGTTCCCATCATGGCCGCCGCCGACATGTTGGCGAGGCGGATGGTTGGGACTTGAGTTCGATCGCCGCCGGGTACTACCGGGCTTTTTTCGAAAACGTATTTCTCCGGTAGCCGCAGGCTTTAGCCTGCGTCCGAAGACGCACCCTCAAAGGGTGCGACTACCAAGAAATCGCTCGAAAACCACAGGGTTTTCAAACAAATCCTAGCCGGGAGAAGTCATCGCGGTGCCCGTTCTTGGAGATCCCTTCCCTCCTGCGTTGTCGAGCACCCGAAGAAATTCCCGGGCGAATCGATTCGCATCACCCGGCCAGCGGGCCGAAACGTAGTTCCCATCCACCACGGCGAAACCGCGCTCGGGCCTTGAGGCTGAATCCCGCCGGAGGCTCATCGGGCCGCGGATAAAATCGTCGCGACTCTTCAGCACGGATCGAACTTCGTCCTCCACCGGCGTCGGGTATGTCCTTATGTAATTTCCGAGCCACGCCGCTGTGATGGCCCACCCGGACAGCTCCATGCTCTTGAGCAGGGCCGTCGTTTTCCGGCCGTAGAGCACCGAGCGCCCCGTCTTCGGTGAGACCACGCGCGCAGGAATGAGAACGCCGTGACAGATGGCTCCCGCGGGTTTGTCGGCTTCGAAAAAATGCGCCACTCGCTTCTGGAGTTCGGGGGATTCCAGATACGGCTTCATTCCCGGCGCGTGTCCACCGGGAAGGATCAGCCCGTCGAAGGCGTCCGGAGCGATTTGCTCGTAAGAAATGGGACTCCCGAATGCGGGGTCTTTTTCCAGCCGACCGTACAGCTCCCGCCCTTCTTCGCGCGCCGCGAGGAACGGCTTGAAGGGCCCGAATCCCTTTCCAGTCAGAACGCGCGGATCGGCGTGTCCGCGCTTCCCCGAAGGCGTGGCGAACTTCACCTCATACCCGGCCGCCGTGAGCACACTCCACGGCACGGATACTTCTGTCGGATCAAAGTCCGACTCGGGCAACGCCATCAAAACCACGGTGTCAGAGATAGCACGGCGGAAGATTCTCACGCAAACAGCCTCGGACAGCCATTGACATCATGATGCATAGTATGTAGCATCATGATGTGCGAACGACGCTGACCCTCGATCAGGACGTGGCGGCCAAGCTGAAGTCCCGCGCCCGTCGCCTCGGGAAACCCTTCAAGGAGGTGGTGAACGAGGTCCTGCGGACGGGCTTCGCCTCTGAGAAACCCCCGGGTCCCCTCCCGCCCTTCGAGGTGAAGACCCGGTCTATGGGGCTGCGCTCCGGAATCAGCCTGGACAACATTTCGGAACTCCTCGAACAGATCGAGGGGCCGTCGCACAAGTGATCCTCGTAGACGCGAACCTCCTCCTGTACGCCTATGACGCGGGCTCGGAACACCACGAACGAGCACGGGCGTGGTGGGAGGAAGTCCTTTCGTCGCCGTCCCCGATCCGTGTGGCCTGGATCACGCTTGTGGCTTTCATCCGAATCGGCACGCATCCCCGTGTCTTCATCCAACCCCTCAGCATCGAGGAGGCAATTGGCCACGTGTCAGCGTGGATGGCGCGGCCCATGTTCGGCGCTCTGGAGCCGGGAGACGGTCACTGGGAAATCTACGCGCGCCTCCTGAAGGAATCGCAGTCCGGCGCCAATCTCGCCCCCGACGCCCACGTCGCCGCGCTGGCGCTCGAACACGGGGCGGCTCTGGCTACCACCGACCGGGATTTCCAACGCTTCCCCGGTCTCAAGACCCTCAATCCGCTCAATCCCACCCGTCCACTTCCGTAAGTTGAGGGAAGGGACTCGACTGCTCAAGCGGCAGCGGCGGGGACTCGGGCATGAACGGAGTGGACGAACCCGTCCTGCGGTAGGGGCTTCCCTCGCCTCATAAGAGTCCGCAAATAGAGTTCAACGGCCTCCTGTGCATTGGCGAGTGCTTCTTCAAATGTGCCGCCCTCGGTAACGCACCCCTCCAAGGCGGGGAAGACTACCGTGTAGCCGCCCTCCGGCTGGGAAAGGAAGTGGGCCACGTATTGCATGACGGTCGCCGTCATTCGGAGCTTACCCCCATCGTTTGGACAGATTTCAGCCAAAGTTAAGCTATAGGAATTCTTTGTCAAGTTCTTGATTTCTTGGTCCCCCGCCTTCCTGGG